>JBGMQN010000093.1:0-26971 GCA_048054495.1 Anaerolineales bacterium | reverse complement strand
TCTTGCTCAGCTCTCCGGGACTCTGGCGGCACGGTCATGGACCGCAACACCCGATGAAACCGGAGCGGCTCAAACGAACATTCGAGCTGCTAGATATGGCCCGCGTATTGCGAGCCAACAACGTCGAGGTCGTCGAGCCGCGCATAGCCACCGAAGATGAGCTGGCACTCTTCCATACGCCGGAGTACATCGAGATCACCCGCCAACTGAGCAGCGGGGAGCAGAATTTGCCCGCAGAAAAATACGGATACGGGCCGGGCGACAACCCTGTTTTCTTAGGGATGTACGACTCCGAAGCCCTCAAGGTGGGGAGCTCGCTCCAGGCCGCGCAACTCCTGCATGCTAGCCAGTGTGATGTGGCCTTCAGCTACAGCGGCGGGCTGCACCACGGTGGCCCAGATTTTGCCTCGGGCTTCTGCGTGTTCAACGATTGTGCAGTCGCCATCCAGTGGCTGCTCGACCAAGGCCTGCGCGTAGCCTATGTTGATATCGATGTTCACCACGGAGACGGCGTACAGAACGCCTTCTACGAGACGGATCGGGTGCTGACCATCTCGCTGCACCAGGATGGGCGTACGCTTTTCCCTGGCACGGGCTTCATCAATGAAATCGGAAAGGGAGACGGCGCGGGCTATTGCGTTAATGTGCCGCTGCCACCACTGACCTTCGATGAAGCCTATCTGCGCGTATTCAGAGAAATTGTCCCCCCGCTTGTAAGGCGTTTTGAACCCGAAATCGTGGTGACGCAGTTGGGAGTCGACACGCACTACACCGACCCGCTGGCCAGCCTGGCGCTGACTACGGATGCTCACCAGGCGCTCTATCAGTCGCTCGATCAACTCGCTCCGCGCTGGCTGGCCCTGGGCGGGGGCGGCTATGCGGTCGAGTTGGTCCCACGCTCGTGGGCATTGGCATTCGGCGTGATGTCCGGTCAGGAATTGCCAAAGAGCCTACCCAAGAAGTACCGCGATAAGTACGGTGGGAAGATGCTGCGCGATCAGCAGGGCCCGGATCTCAGCGACCCCATCCGTTTCCGCGTCGAGGCAGCTGTGGACGATGTGATCGCGAGGGTCAAGCGAGCGCACAAGATCAATTAGGCGCAGGCGCTCGATTCACAGTAGTAGCGCAACGCTTGCATGAGGGACAGCTGCGGGGGATTTGGCCAGATATCCGGCGATCGATTCTCAATAGCCCGAACGCACAACATGCTCCTAAAAAGAGCCGGCGGGGCCGTTGTACACCCCGCCGGAATTCCGCGTCCATGCCCCAGGCGCGACTCGAACGCACAACCTAGGCTTTAGGAGAGCCTTGCTCTATCCATTTGAGCTACTGGGGCTCGACCCCACGCCCACGCGCGGGGCAAGCCGCATTATATCGTCATGCGCGTTTTGGCGGCTTTTTATCTTAAACAAAAAGGGCGGGGTGGCCCCTGCCCGAAGCTCTAAGGCGAATTGACCTAGAGATCCTTGACCGAGATCAGGTAGGGGCTGACTTGCTTCTGCCTGCCGGGCAGCTTCACTGACCTCAGTTTCTTGGCCTTTACCCCCTTCAACTCCTTGTAAGTTTCTGAGCTAAACAGGATCTGGCCTCGCTTGGCCCTATCATGCAGCCGCTTGGCCACGTTCACGACGTCGCCCACCACCGTGTAATCCATCACCTGTGAGGACCCGATATTCCCTACGATGGCCTCACCCGAATGCAGCCCAACGCCCAGACCCAGTCCTTTTAGATCGATGTCGGGGTCTTCCCGAATTTGCTCAAACAATTGCTGCATCTCGACCGCGGTTGCTACTGCCCGCTGCGCATCGTCATCGCCCGCAACCGGCGCGCCATAGAAGGCCATCAGTCCGTCACCGAGATACTTGTCGAAAGTCCCTTTGTGGGCAAATATCACCCTGCTCAGCCCCTCAAATACATGATTGAGGGTGCGAATGACCTCCGGACCCGTGTGCTGCTCGGTGTAGCTCACAAAATTGCGGATATCGGCGAATAACACCGTGACGGGCCGGGTTTCGCCATAGAGCTTGAAGTACCGCTCCGGATCGGTGAGGATGACGTCTGCCACATCTTCAGCCACATACCGGTCGAGCACTTCTCGCAGTAACTCGTTTCTGGATTCGACCTCGTCGTGGAGGCGCTTGATGCGCAGCAGTGAACGCACTCTGGCCAGGAGCACGATGGAGCTGTACGGCTTGGTAATGAAGTCATCCGCTCCAACTTCAAAGGCGTTGAGTTTCTCTTCCTCACTGTCTAAGGCGGTAATGATCACCACCGGCACGAAGCGGGTAGCGGCGGTGGCCTTGAGTCGACGGCAGAGCTCCAGCCCGTCCATCTTCGGCATTTGCACATCGATCAGCGCCAGGTCCGGCGAGAAGCTCAATGCCTGCGTTAGCGCTTCTTCGCCATTTGAGGCGGTAAAGACCTGGCAACCGGAGGAAGTCAGATAGGCCTGGAGCAGATCTCGGTTTAGCCAGTCGTCGTCAGCCACGAGGATACGCGGTTTCCGGTCAAAGACGGATGAGAGATCCGTCTTCGGATCGGTGGAGGCCTTCAGTACTGTGGCGCCTTTGGCTGGATCACGGGATGCCTCTGCCGGTGACGGCAGATCCGTCGAAGCTGTCAGCGCGGGCGCGTCCTTCGTTTTTGGCATCGATCTAGCCAAGATCTCCTGTGGCGATGGCTTGCTTCACTTCGCCAATCGCTTGTGTAACCTTGATTTCACGGGGGCAGGCGATCGTGCAGTTAAAGATCGTCCGACAGCGCCAGACACCATCCTTCTCGGCCAAGATCTTAAGACGCTCATTTGCCGCCGTGTCCCGGCTGTCAAAAATGAAGCGGTGCGCCTGGACGATGGCGGCCGGGCCCACGTACTCGTCGTCCGCCCAAAAGGAGGGACAGGAAGTGGTGCAGGCCGCGCATAAAATGCACTTTGTCGTATCGTCGAAGCGTTGGCGCTGCTCCACGCTCTGAAGCCGTTCCCTCGCGGGCTCCTGCTCCTCACTGACAAAATACGGCATGACGGAGCGGTAATGCTTCCAGAACGGTTCCATGTCAACGACAAGGTCTTTTTCAACCTGCAAGCCCAGAATCGGTTCGATCGTGATTTTGCGTCCAACATCCTTGACCAGGACCTTGCAGGCCAGCCGGTTCACGCCGTTGATGCGCACCGCATCGGAACCGCAAACCCCGTGTGCACACGAGCGGCGGTATGCCAGGCTTCCATCCTGGTACCACTTGACCTGATTCAGCAGGTCGAGCACCTGATCGTTGGGTTCCGCCTCTACCGAGTAGCTCTCGTAGTGAGCTTTTTCGTCTATTTCTGGATTGTAGCGGCGAATCCGGAGCTCTACCTCCATGAAAATTCTCCTGTTTTCGTCATGCTACGACTGGACACCGCTGTATGCAGGATTCGCTCTGCTGCCTAGTAGACGCGCTCTATCGGCTTCCACTTAGTTATCGTAGCGGGTTTGTAGCGCAGCGTTACCCCGCTCTCGTCCTGGTAGGCCATGGTGTGTTTGAGCCAATTCTGGTCATCTCGCTTCGGATAATCTTCCCGTGCATGCGCTCCGCGGCTCTCTGTACGTTGCAAGGCGGAGACCGCTGTCACCTCGGCCACGTCCAGCATGCAGCCAAGCTCCCAGGCCTCTAGTTGGTCGGTGTTGAAGACGGAGCCCTGGTCATCGACTCTAATCTTAAGATAACGCTTCTTGAGCTCCTGGATCTTTTCAACCGACTGGGACATGCCTTCTTTCGTTCGGAAGACGCTCACATGATCGAACATAATTTCTTGCATCTCCTTGCGGAGGGTGGCGGCTTTTTCGGAGCCCTCACCTCCTCGAAGGTCCTCCAGCTGCTTGCGAACCATAGCTTCGGCATCGGAGGGCAAGGGAAGGAAATCCGCACCTTTCGTGTACTCGGCCGCCCGCGTTCCGCACTCTCTCCCGAACACAATAATGTCTAATAGCGAGTTTGTCCCCAGGCGATTGGCGCCATGCACTGACACGCAGGCCACTTCGCCCGCGGCATAGAAGCCGGGGATTATCGTATTCTGTTCGTCTCTTATGACCTCTCCGCGAAGAGTGGTCGGAATGCCTCCCATAGCGTAGTGTGCCGTCGGCTGTACGGGCATGGGCTGTGTAATTGGATCCACAGCCATGTAAGTGCGGGCGAAATCGATGATGTCCGGAAGTTTGGCCAAGATCTCCTCGCCGGTCACGATATAAGGGGAGCCGTCCGGCCGAGTGCGCCCATCGATCTCTGCATATTTGTTGACGGTGTCCGGCCGCACGTCCAGATACAAGTAGCGCCCACCATCGATGCCGCGCCCATCGCGCATCTCCAGATACATGGCACGGCTAACTACATCGCGCGAGGCGAGATCCTTGATAGTCGGCGCGTAGCGATCCATGAATCGTTCGCCATCATTGTTGAGGAGAACCCCACCCTCGCCGCGCACGCCCTCCGTGATCAAGATTCCCATCTTATAGATCCCGGTAGGATGGAACTGGAAGAATTCCATGTCTTCCGCGGGAAGCCCTCTGCGAAGCGTCATAGCCACGCCGTCGCCGGTATAGGAATGGGCATTGGAGGTGATTTCCCAAACCCGCCCCCATCCTCCGGTCGTAAAGATCACGGCTTTGGAGTGGAAAACATGTAGCTCACCCGTGGCCAGCTCTACCGCCACGACGCCAGCAACGCCTTCGTCTCCTACTAGCACATCCATGACCTGAAATTCGTCCATGAATACCACATCGTGCTTCACGCACTGCTGAAACAGCGTCTGTAGAATCATGTGGCCCGTTCGATCAGCAGCGTAAGCGGCTCGACGCACCGGTTTGCCCGAGTCGTTGTTGGTGTGGCCACCGAAGTAGCGCTGTGCGATCTTGCCCTCCGGCGTGCGGCTGAACGGAAGGCCCATGTGCTCCAGTTCGTAGACGGTGGTCACCGCCTCCTCGCACATGAACTGGATGGCGTCCTGATCGCCCAGAAAATCGCTTCCCTTGATCGTGTCGTAGGTATGCCACTCGGGGCGGTCCGCTTCCTCGCTGCCGAGCGCGGCTCCGACTCCACCCTGAGCTGCTCCAGTGTGCGAACGGACCGGATGCAGCTTGGTGAGCACCGCCGTATCCGCTCCTTTGGAGGCATAAAGGGCGGCCATCAACCCCGCCCCACCTCCACCCACAATAAGAACTTCGTGTTGATGTTCAATCGCCACTTAGGAATGCCTCGCAAAAGCGTGTGTTATGTGCATTTTGAGTATCTGATCCATATTCGGGAGGATTGGGACCAATTTGTGGGCCCATTGCAAGGATCAAGCAGGGCGCACACCGCCAAAAAGGGCGACTGCGCCGATGGCCGTCCAAACGACCCACATTCCAAGGATGCCCCAATTCAGCCGGTTCCGCCAAGCCGGCGAATGAACATAGTCCCGCATGACCCCGCGCAGACCATTCATGCCATGAGCAAACGCAAAGGCCAGCAGCGCCAGGTCAAACGCGCGCCATCCCACGCTTGCCCAACGCAGCGCTACGTAGTTCAAATCGATTCGATTGACACCGAAGAGGACATCGACCAGTAGGACGTGAATCCAGACCAGCGGTATGAGCAGGATCGCCGACCAACGCATGAAGAGCCACATCCAGGTCTCAAAATTGCGCTGACGGCGGCTGAATATGGCGCTAAAAGCACCCAGCTTGATCAGCACGGCCAGAGCAACCACCAAGGCCAACGTAATCGCGATAAGTGCCCAAGCAGGCAGGGCCAGACTCAGCGTGTCCTCGGGAGCACAGCGGCAGATGTTGTTTAGATAGAGGGAGCGCCCCATGAAGAAGACCGCAGGAGCGGCCAGTAGAAACGTGATCGTCGCCACCAGCCAAAATGCCGTGCGCTGCCGCCGCTCTTGCCACCATTTCGGGAAGAAATCAGACAACGCGATCCGGATACCGTTCGCGCCGTGGACAATGACCGCCACAACCAGCACTATCTCGCCCAGCATCATGCCGGTGGTGCGGTACAGGTCGATGCCCTCTTGGTATAAGCTGGGGATGAAATAGACGATTGAAGTGTCGAGAATGTGTACTATGAGGAAGAGAAGCGTACCGAGGCCGCTGAGCCGGTGCACATAATAGGAGAGCTGGTGCTCGCCCCCTCTATACCGCAGGGCTCCTTGGACGGTTTGGCTCGATGACGTCATTCAGCGATCCGCCTCCCCCGCGAGGAAGGCGATTCTACCATAGGGGCCCTTTGCAGCCCCTTGACCAGCCTTCCCATCCACCGCACGATCATATTAGTGTGGATCGCATTTCGGTGGGAGTGAAAATGTCACTCCAACGGCCTCCATTCTTCCCCTTCCTGGGTGGGCACAGGTACGGATTGGTTGCGTGAAGTTCTTCGCATCCAGGCCGACCAGAGGAGGGCCGGAATCAGACCCGCCGCGGCCATCCACCACATCAACCCGCCCAGGCCGACCGGTGTAACGTCCAGCAGCCATCCTCCGATCGCTGCGCCGATCGCACTGCCCAGCGTGAAAAGTGCGATCTCCACCGCGAACACGCGCCCCTGGTAATTCTCGGGCACAAGCTGGTATAGCAATTGAGTGGTAAAGACCCATATTGCGCCCACCGCGAACGTGCGAAGGAACATGCCCAGCAGCACCGTCTCAAAGCTGGTGAGCTGCGCGGAGATGACCAGCCCAAGCATGGCAAGAAGATACATTGGGGGCAAGATCCGTCGCAGAGCGCGCTCGCGGTCTCCAGTGATCCGCCGGGATAGAATGGGGCCGACTCCGGTGCCGAGGCCTACGACGGCGAACAGGATCCCCAGGCTTGTGGCTCCGCCCTCACCAATCACAAAGATCGTGTCTGAGATCTGAACCATCACGACGCTGATGGCTCCCCCCGCGATCAACAGCCCCAGCGCGGCCTTGTGGAGTGTGATGAACAGGATATCCACTTCGCGCTTCAGATATCGAAAGCCATCCAAATACTCGCCTACTATCGCACGTAGATCGGTTTCCTGTCCACTGGCCGGTTTCTGATAGCGAACCCCGCTGATCAGCGCGGCCGAAATAACAAAGGTCAGGCCGTCCACGGCGAACGCCTGATAGATGCCCCACTGGCCCGCTGCAAAACCCCCGAGCGCCGAACCCACGGCCAGCATCACGGACCATGTGGTTGAGCTCAGCGCGTTGGCGGCACCGAGCTCGCGTTTAGAAACGATGTCCGCCAGGATCGCGGTCCGGGCGGGGAAGAAGATTCCACTGATGGCCATGAGTAGCGCAGTTAACGCGTAAAGGAGCCAGACCAGCTCCGGGCCGCGCACAAACAGGAATCCAAAAGCCACAACGGCGCGAGTGATATCGGTCAGGATCAGCAGCCGCTTCCGGTTGTAGCGGTCGGCGGCCACACCGCCCACTTGAGTACCGACGAACTGCGCCAGCATCCGAATGACGAACAGTCCGCCGACCGCGAGACCTGATTGCGTCAGCTGCGCGATTAGCGCCGCGGAGCCGATGAGGCTAAACCAGTCCCCAAACAGGCTGACGATCTGGCCCGACCAGAGATAACGGAAGTCGACATTGGCGCGGATGAGTTGCAGGTATCCGACGGGTCGACTCTGCTCTTGAGCCGGGTCGCTCTGCTTCGAATCCAGACTAATCTCCGACCTCGAGCTCGTCTTCGGCAATCACTTTGGGCTGTCCCATCGCGGCAAGTTTCCGTATGTGTTCTATGGTTTGACCCTCAAAGCCGATTACCTCCAGCCAGTAAGCCCAATGCTGCGAGGGGATTCTCCGACCGGGCATGCGCGCCTCCGCCCGATAGTTCTGCCGGTAAATTGAGTTGTCCTTGTAGCGTTTCACCACCGCTCGAGTGGCATTTAGTGCGTCCTCTCCTGTCACCGTCGCCAGCCAATTCGATAGCTGCCGAATCTTCGCACCCTCGTGCTCGGGAAGCAGGTCGATCTCCACACTGGCTCCGACGAGGTACGCCAGAACCTCCATGTAGTTCGTCGAATCTGCAATCCATCTCCTGGAGAGGGAAGGCCGGAAGCCGCCGCTAGGCCAGAATTCTGGGTCGCCGAGCTCTCGCTGCAGGACATGCACCATTTCATGGGCGGTGAGCGCTACCCGGGCGGGTGACCTAGTCTGGCCCGCATCGCGGTAGCTTATGTCGAGCACGATCATGCGGCGCCAGGGAGTCGCTCCGCTCCCGCGCGTAGGTAGAAAAACCACCCACACGTTAAAGGCCTGGATGAGGCGGGCTACATCGCTGCCAGCGGGAGAGAGTGGTTTGCCGCTGCTCTGTTGAGCGCTCATCGCTTCCAAGCTCGGCGTGAGGGGACCGATCTTTCCGGGGCGCTGAGTGGCCAGCCGGATACCGGCAATCGAGCTCAAGAGCGAGATGATGCTTCTCCTCAAGACACATCGGCCCGACTTCTTGGGAAGTCGGGCCGATAAAATTACGAAGTCTGTCCTCTACGCTTCGGCGGTGCCTTCCAAATATGCCTGCCCCAGTAGGTGACCTTCCACGGCCAGCGCGTAGGCCGTGGTCACGAACACTCCGACCAGGCAGAGGATGCTGCCCAGCGAAGCGATGAAGCCTGCCACGATATATCCAAGCAGCACGATCAAATAGGCGCCGGGCGCATTGCGCACTAGCTTCCAGATCTCTCCGAAATTCAGCGCATCGCCGAGGCCGTTGGTTGACGCCAGCCGACCGTAGGAGGCGGGAAGAGCAAACAGCAACGCGATGCCATAGACGAACGTCAAGCCGACGATACAAAACGTTATGAGGCTGATTATGACCGCGGTTGTGTCCCCATCGGCAGAGCCGGCAACAGCCCAAAAGATGGAAACTGGGATCCACACCAATAGCAGGGGGATTGAGAAGACCAGGGCTGCCACCCAAGCCTTGAAACCCAAAGTCAGCAAGCCGCCAAAATCGCTCCAATCGGGCAATACTTGCTCCTCCCCGTTGATCACCCGCCGACCGATCTCGATCGACCAGCCCAGCACCGCCAACCAGCCGATGATCGGAATGATGCTGATCAGCGACGCAATCAGGATTTTCTCTATCCACTTTTCGTCCTGAAACGGGAACGAAAACGCCAATCCGAAGTTCATGTGTCCTCTCCTTCCGCCCGTGCGCCTCCAACTGCGCGCGTGAGGCCTCATTCTAACTCAGTAACGGAAAAATCCAATCCGGCCGCATCCGTCGCTTGCGGAGTATGGTACTCTAGTACTAGTCAAACCTTGGTGGGGTCAAGAGGAGGGCATGAGCGTCCCCCCGCTGAGTCCGGCCGGCGCCCTGTCGCTCGCTGGGCTTTTATTTTTTCTCTCCGTGCCTCTCGCTTCCTCGGCCGAGGGTCCTGAGAACACGTCTGCAATCTCGCCAAGCACAGCCACTCCCTCCTCGACTCTAGCTTCTACCCCTCATCCGTCTGAGACCTCGCCTGCGGAAAGCCTTACTCCCACACCCGCGGAGACTTCAACAGCTGCGCTAAGCCCTACTCCCGCTCCGGCGGAGACTTCAACCCCGGTTGGTAGCCCAACTCCAACCTCTTCGGAGACCACGAGCCCGACCGCCTCTGCGACAGCTCCGGCCCCGACCTCTGTGACCCCGTCCGGAAGTGCAAGCCCCACGAGTTCGCCGTCATCGACCCCCTCAGTAACATCGTCCCCCACCGCGGATGCGACTCCGTCGGCCAGTTCTACCATTCCACCCAGCTTGACTCCCACCGCAAGCCTCCCGCCCCCTACCACCTACCCGCCTCGGTCCGTTCTGATCAATGAACTAGCCTGGGCCGGTACGGTGGCCTCTTCATCCGACGAGTGGATTGAGCTCCAGAACCTGGGGGGTTCTCCCATAGATCTGGACGGATGGCGTCTCACCGACGGCGGCGATATCAACGTAGCACTCAGCGGGATGATCCCGGCACATAGCTACTTCCTGTTGGAACGTACAGACGACACAACCATCACGGACATCTTCGCGGATCTAATCTACACGGGCTCTCTGGCCAACGGCGGCGAGGGTCTTGAATTGCTGGACCCCTCCGGCACTGTGGTGGATACGGCAAATGCAGACGGTGGCGGATGGCCGGCCGGTGACTCGGGCTCGCGGAGGAGCATGGAACGCCGAGGGGGGAACGACATCGCGGGCAACTGGGGCACTTTCACCGGGATCGAGGGTGTCGGCCACGATGTCTCGGGAAACCCCATTGCAGGTACGCCCCGCCAGCTGAACTCTATCCTCATTGCCACGGCGACCCCTACCCCGTATATCGAACCCACTGATATTCCACGCCAAGCAGTACTGATCAACGAGATCGCGTGGTCCGGCACGCTGGCATCCTTCAGCGACGAGTGGATCGAGCTTCACAACCCGGGGGGCGTCTCCATCTCGCTGACAGGCTGGGTTCTGACGGATGGGGCTGACATCTCAATCTCGCTGTCAGGTACGCTCGCCGCATACAGCTTCTATCTGCTTGAGCGGACGGATGACTCAACCGTCTCGGACATTGCCGCGGACGGGATCTACACCGGCTCTCTGAGGGATGCCGGGGAGGCGCTGCAGCTCCTCGGACCTGCGCGCGAGCTGGTGGATTCGGCCAATTCGTCGGGAGGCAGCTGGCCAGCGGGGCGATCCTCGCCAAAGGCCAGCATGGAACGCCGCGGCGGCGATGACTCGCCTGGGAATTGGGGAAGTTACACCGGCTATAACGGCAACGGCCTGGACGCCACTGGGGATCCGATCCACGGGACACCGCGGCAGACGAACTCTCTGTTCTTTCCTACGCCAACCCCCACCGGGATCCCCAGCAGGGTGGTGATCAACGAGGTGTTGATCCGGCCGCGGCACGATTGGGAGGGCACCGGCGGGGTCACAACAGGGGATGAATTTATTGAGCTCTACAACGCCGGGCCACTTCCGGTCTACTTGAAGGGCTGGTGGCTCGATGATGTGGCCAACGGTGGCTCCGCGCCGTACGATTTGCCGGGCGTGACCCTCTCCCCCAGGGGTTACGCAGTGTTCTTTCGCACGAAGAGCAAGATTGCCTTGAACGATAGCGGGGACACCGTCCGCCTGCTGGCGCCTGATGGACGAACGATCGATCAGATCCGCTATCTCAGGATCCGTGCCGCCAACCTCTCGTA
Organism: Anaerolineales bacterium; assembly: GCA_048054495.1. GTDB lineage: Bacteria > Chloroflexota > Anaerolineae > Anaerolineales > E44-bin32 > JADFRG01. The sequence goes on along the minus strand of JBGMQN010000093.1, from coordinate 15,816 downwards.
CGGACGGCTGCCCGACGGATCGGACAACATGCGCTACGGTCTCTGGCCCACGCCCAGGATGCCGAATCTGCTGTTTGAAGAGCCGGCGCCTCGCGTGGTGTCGCGCTTCTACTTTGGCCTGCCCTGCATCGGGCAATCCTTGACGCTTCTTACGCGGGCCACTCGCTCTCCGGCGCAGGTGGCGTGGCTGCGAGAACTGTATTTCGTTGGGTGCGAGATTCGGGGTCTAGCGATCGGCGAGGGAGCGTAGCAGGCGTCGGAACGCCGAGGTTCCTCTCAGGGAGTACTTGGCCGCCGAACGGCGATCCACTCCGATCCGGATGGACCAGGCTCCATCCGGCATCACTTCAAACATCTCTTCATCTGTAACGTCATCCCCAGTTGCGAGGATGAAGTCGTAAATTGTGTCGCCATCGAGCCACCTGCGAGCGGCACGGCCCTTGCCGATCCCGCTCTCCTTCACCTCAACCACTTTGCTGCCCTGCATGATCACAAGGGGAGTATTTGCTATCACCCCCTCCAGGTTTTCCATGAGCTGCTTGGCACGCAGATCACCTAGTTCTGGCTCGGCGCGTCGGTAGTGCCAGGCCATCGAGGCGGTCTTCTCTTCCAGCATCGAGCCTGGGGTACGGTCCACGTAGAGCTCAAGCAGGGGCCGAAGTTCGCCCTTCCAGCCGTCGGCGGCCTCGGTGGTCTGCACACTCCACTTCGTGTCAGCGGCGCGCCGGATCAGGGCTCCGTGCTCCGCCACGAGGCTTGCCCCAATTCCCCCCAGCCAATCCTGAAGCGTTTCGCGGTCCCTGCCGCTGATGATGACCACGGTGTTCTTCTTATCCTCCACCAGGCGCTTGAGCATCGTTAGCAACTCCTCATCCGGGGCGGCCTGCTCGGGCCGAGTTGCAAAGGGAACCATCGTTCCATCGTAATCCAGCAGCAGGAGTCGTTGCTTGGTCGACCGGTAAGCTTGAAGCAGAAGCTCGATGCCGGCCTTGTCGAGTCGCACCTGGACCTGCTGCTTGGCCGGTGCGATTTCAGGCTCCAGTTCACCCAGGAAATCCTCTGCCCAACGCACCACATCATACCGGCGCAGGCGAGCCAACATGGGCGAATTCCTGGCCACCTGCTCGCTCTCTGACATCGTCAGAGCATGCAGCAGCGCTTCGCTGATTTCCTCCGTATCGTGCGGGTTCACGATCAGCGCTTCGCCTAACTCCTCGGCCGCACCCGCCGTCTCGCTAAGTATCAGCACGCCGGTCCCATCCGGATGCGCTGCGAGATATTCTTTGGCCACCAGGTTCATGCCATCGCGCAACGGCGTGACCAGCGCCACATCTGCCGCAGCGTACAGCGCCACGAGCCGGTCGAAAGGCAAGAAACGGTACATGTACCAGATGGGTACCCATCCCGGCTTGCCGTAGCGGCCGTTGATGCGCCCGACCGCTTCGTCGACCTCCTTCTTGAGCGCCTGATATTCCGGAACCCCGGTCCTCGAAGGAACCGCAAGCGAGATCAGCGTCACACGGCGGTGCCAATCTGGGTTCTCTCTCAGAAAGTGATCGAAGGATTCCAATCGTTCCACGATGCCCTTCGTGAAGTCCAGGCGATCCACCGTCAATACGATCTTACGGTCCTGCGTTTGCTCCTGCAAATCAGCTAGCTCTTCACGGACCGCTTCGGTCTGCATGGCTGACTCAAACCCGTTCACGTCGACCCCGATCGGGAAGGTGTCAACGCTCACCGCTCGATCGCCGACAATCACTCGGCCAAATTCCTGCTCCAACCCCAGGAGTCGCAGCAGGCTGCTCAGGAAGTGGCGCGCATAGCCATGACTGTGAAAACCGATCAGATCGGATCCGAGCAGACCTTGCAGGATCTCCTCGCGCCAGGGCAGCATGCGGAATAGCTCCGATGAGGGGAACGGGATGTGCAGGAAGAAGCCGATCTTCGCTTCGGGCAGCGCCTCACGCACAAGCTCCGGCAGCATCATCAAGTGGTAATCGTGTATCCACAGCAGGTCTCCTGGATTTGCGAACTCGAGGATCTTGTCACGAAACTGGGCGTTGATCTCCTTGTAAGCGATCCACTCTCGAGCTTCGTAGTGGGCATTCTGGGGGAAGTAGTGAAACAGTGGCCAGATGGTGCCGTTCGAAAATCCCTCGTAGTAGAGGTCGAAATCGGAGGGCGGCAGGAAGAGCGGCACGCTGTCATATTCCTTGACCAAGTGTCTCTCAATGCTATTGCGATCCTTATCGTCCCAGACCTGGATTCCTGGCCATCCCAGCCAGAGCATTTCCCGCTGCTTCCTTACGGACTGCAAACTCGTCGCCAGACCCCCCGCGGCGGGATGATAGTTGAACCCGCCCTTGGTCCGTTCGACTTCAACCGGCAGTCGGTTTGAAACTACGATCAGTTTGGATTCTCTTGCCAAGATCGATCTTCTCAGACCCGGCTAGCTTTCACAGCCATCGCCGAACACTTCGCTTGTATTCCAGGTATTCATCTCCAAATTGCTGCTCCAAATAGCGCTCCTCGCGGCGGACGATCCTAACGTCAATATAGACTATGACCACCGCAAGCGCGATCGCGATCCACAGGTTGTTCAGCAGAAGTGCGACACCCAGATCGAAAATCCCAAATGACAAATAGAGCGGGTTCCGCGTCCGAGCGAAGGGTCCTTCCCTGACGATCACCTTAGTGGGTACCCCGGGATCGGGCTGCTCGCCGGCGCGCAACATGGTTCTGAACGCCCAGAAGGCGATGGCTGCGCTGCCCAGGGTCGCAAGCAGGCCCAAGACATCGCCAATCCGAGCTTCTGTGAGAATTGGAATCGGCCATACAAGGTTCAGGCCCACGCCGATCACCAGCGCGCCTAAAAAGACCAGCGGCGGGGGTACCGCCGCGCGAGCGTTTTTCGTCATTCGGGATTCGGGCCCCTCCGTGGCCAGGGCTTGCTTCTCCTAGTCGGCGTCAGCCTCCGCCAGTGAAGCCTGCGCGGCGAGCTTGGTCTGCCCGATGATCAGGTCCAGCAGGTGTTTGAGGCTGTCTTAGGCGTATTCGAGTTCCGAGCCGCTCAAGAAAGCCTTGCAACCTATGATATCCACAATCACCAAATGGCCGCTTTCAGCCACACTATCCTTTTAGATGCGCGTCACCGTCTGCGCGCACGAAGGCCTTTTAAGTATAAAGCAGATGCACTGTGCTGCGTCCGAGCGGGATCATTCCAGCTGTGCTATGCTCCCGCCCGCTTTATGAAACCCCTTGCGATTGCCTTCGGCCTGGCCCTTACGCTTTTCGCGGCGGCTTGCGTCGCGCCCTCTCCAACCCTCAGCCCCGTTCCCAGCGCAACCGCAACGCCAATCCCCTCGGCGACTCCCAGCCCAACTTCCACACCCACCCCCGGACCTTGCGCAGGTGAATGGGTCGGAGAATGGACTCAGGTGCAGTTCCAGACCGTGACGGGCAACATCGTGCTGCCCACATACACCGTAGAAGGGAAGACTCTCACCCTAAACGACGATTGCACCTATGTAGAAGATTGGAGTGAGGAAAGCAGCGATATCGGTTGCGAGTCTAGCGGATTAATTGAGGGCGAGTATGAATTCAACGGCAGCGGTGTGGTCTTCGCCCCGGTAGACACCGTTATCGAGGTTGGCCTGGACTGCGGAGGCGGGGCGCAAATTGCTGGTTCCGCCGCCACCACACCGCTACATCAGATCGCCCCGCCAGGATACCTGGCGGATCTCTCTGCCCTTCCTGGCGAGCTCATCCTGATTGCTTCGTTCGTCTCAAACGAAGGCTTCGACATCGTAGTTACGCAAGTTTTTCAGCCCTAAGGTTTGAGGGGCCGCGACAATAGACATCAGCCCGATCGCTTTACCCACTTTGTGCATATGGGCAAGCCTCTCACATTCAGCTGGGCATTGTCGGTGGGGGGCATCGCCATCCCGGCAACGATGGTTTTTTGATCCGCGAGAGTACCGCTTTGCTATAATATCGAGTCATGGCTCTGACGCTTGAGGAGGTAAGGGCAATTGCCCGCCTCGCACGACTGCAGTTGACTGCGGAGGAAGAAGAACGCTTTGCCAGCCAGCTCTCGGATGTGCTGGACTATGCGGCTCGCCTGGCAGAGGTAGATACTTCTGAAATTCCCCCGACCGCTTCGGTGCTTACCATGAGTGCGCCACTTCGGCCGGACGAGGTGCGGCCCTGTCTGCCTCGCGATCGACTGCTCGTCAATGCTCCGGATTCGGAAGAGGGCCTGTTCCGTGTCCCCCGCGTGCTTGAGATGGAACCTTGAGGCGTCCTCTACTCACAGAGAGATAGACCCAGCCTGTCCCGGAAAGATTAGACCTTCAAATGTCGGAGCTTACCGACCTCAGCTTGCTTGATGCCGCCGGCGCCCTGCGCGCCGGCGACGTATCCTCCACCGAGCTTACCCGCGCTTGCTTGGACCGTATCCAGTCCATTGACCGCGTTGTGCGAGCCTTCCTGACGGTCACGGAGGACCTGGCGATGGCCCAGGCGGAGGCCGCCGATCAGCAACTCAGGATGCGCTCCGACGAACCGCTGCCGCTCGTGCTTGGCATCCCCATTGCCGTCAAGGATGTGCTGTGCATAGAGGGTGTTCCGACCACCTGCGGATCGAAGATCCTGGAGGGCTTCCGTCCCCCCTACACGGCCACCAGCGTCGCGCGATTGGTCGAGGCCGGGGCGGTGATTCTGGGTAAGGCCAACACAGACGAGTTCGCAATGGGCTCTTCCACGGAGAACTCTGGCTACGGCGTGAGTCACAACCCCTGGAACCTCGACCGCGTGCCCGGCGGTTCGTCCGGGGGACCGGCGGCCGCGGTCGCCGCGCGCATGTGCTTTGCAGCCTTAGGCACCGATACGGGAGGCTCCGTGCGCCAACCCGCCGCATTTTGTGGAGTGTCCGGCTTGAAAACTTCTTACGGTCGGATTTCTCGCTACGGTCTGATTGCCTATGGCTCGTCTCTGGACACCGTGGGTGGCTTAGCAAGGAACGTGTCGGATCTGGCCCCAATTTTCTCGCTCATGGCCGGGCACGATCCGTTGGACTCGACCTCGGTCACTGACCCGGTCCCAGATATCCATCTAGACGGCGCCCCGAAGCTCCGCATCGGAGTTCCGAAAGAATACTTCATTGAGGGACTGCAGCCGGAGGTGGAGACCGCGGTGCGCGAAGCCATCGAGGCCTTCCGGGAGATGGGTGCAATGGTTCAGGAAATCAGCTTGCCGCACACTGATCTGGCTCTCCCGGTCTATTACATCATCGCGCCTGCAGAGGCCTCCTCCAATTTGGCCCGCTACGATGGCGTGCGCTATGGCCCCCGGCATGGTCCTGACACCTATCCGGAGGACTACTTCGTGACCCGCGGGGAGCTTTTTGGAGCGGAAGTCAAGCGCCGCATCATGCTCGGCACGTACGCTCTATCGGCTGGATACTATGATGCCTACTATGGGCAGGCACAGAAGGTGCGCACGCTCATCAAGGGAGATTTCGAAGCGGCCTTTCAGGAGGTGGATTTAATCGCTTGTCCCGTGACACCGACCACCGCCTTTAGCATCGGCGCGCATGGAGACGACCCGCTGTCCATGTACCTGGAGGACGTCTTTACGCTTCCTGCAAACCTGGCCGGCATACCAGGTCTCAGCTTCCCGGTAGGATTTGACTCCGGCGGCCTGCCCATTGGAATGCAATTCATGGCTCCCCACCTGGGGGAAGCGCGGCTGTTTTCTGCCGCTCACGCCTATCAAGCTGCTACTTCCTGGCATACGAGGTGGCCCGAGCTATGAGATTGGTCCTTCCCATGGCAGGACTCGGAACTCGGCTTCGTCCGCACACCTGGTCGAAACCCAAACCGCTGGTCCCTGTGGCGGGGAAGACCGTGCTGGGTCACTTCCTGGATCCGGTGATCGCGCTGCCGGACCTGGAGGAGCTGGTCCTGATCATTGGCTATCTCGGAGACCAGATCCGAGAATATATGAGCGCACACTATCCGGATATGCGTGTGCGGTATGTCGTACAGGAAGAGCTCTCCGGCCAGTCACACGCCATCTGGCTGGCGAGGGAGGGTCTGGAAGGCCCCGCCCTCATTGGATTTGTCGACACACTCATCGAAACCGATTTCAACCTCTCCAATAGCGAGGCCGCTATTTGGGTGCGTGAGGTCGATGACCCGCGTCGCTTCGGCGTGGTTGAGGCCGACGCGGAGGGGCGAGTGCAGCGCATAATCGAGAAGCCCGATGACCCACCGAGCAACCTTGCTGTAGTGGGCTTCTACTACTTTGAACATGCGGAGCGGCTGATTGAAGCTATTCAGCAGCAGATGGAGCGTGGGTCCAAGCTGAAGGGCGAATACTTCCTGGCCGACGCCATCAACGTCATGTTGGAGGGCGGACTGAATATGCGCGCGGTTCAGGTCGATGCATGGAACGATTGCGGCACGCGGGGCGCCATACTGGACACCAATCGCTATCTGCTCGACCATGGTCGAGACAACACCGAAACCGCATTGGCGGGCAACGGGGTCGTTATCGAGCCTCCCGTGTTCTTGGACCCCTCTGCGCGTGTGAGCCGATCCGTGATCGGTCCGCATGTCTCGATTGGTCCAGGATGCGTAATCGAGCGCTCCTCGATTCGCGGTTCGATCTTGGATGCAGATACCGAGGTTCGAGATAGCGACTTGTCAGATTCCCTGATCGGCCGGGCCTGCACGATTCTCAACTCCGAGGGATCGCTGAATATCGGGGATGCTTCACAGGTGCAGGGTGGGAGCGCTGAATAGTGGCATGTTCCTGCGCACCAGGAATCCGGATGCGCTCTTCGTTCAGCCTTGTGATCTGCAGTCCTCGCTCGGCGATCTCGATGCCGCATCGTGACAGACGAGATCGTTGAGTGCCATTCAGGGCATACCTATGCGGAGCGCCCCATCGCCTTGCGGTGGGATGGCTCGCGGTTGGTCATCGAGGAGATCGAGGACGCATGGCGAATTCCAGGCGGTCGCAAATTTCGAGTGCGGGTGGAGGATGGCCGGACTTTCGAGTTGTTTTACGGCGAGCTCTACGATGAGTGGCGCATCCTTGCACTCTGACCTCCGGTGACCGATTTCGAACCCGTTATCGGACTCGAGGTGCACGCAGAGCTGCTGACGCAGTCTAAGATGTTTTGCGGCTGCGCGGTGGTGGATTCCACTTCCGCCGAACCCAACAGCTCGGTGTGCGAAATATGCACCGGAATGCCAGGCACGCTCCCGGTAATCAATAAGCGAGCCGTGGAATACGGTCTGCGAGTGGCGCTCGCCCTCCATTGCACCATTACCGAGACCAGCGTCTTCGCCCGTAAGAACTACTTCTATCCCGATCTGCCGAAAGGTTATCAAATCTCACAGTACGAGATTCCGCTGGCTACGGATGGTTGGATCGAAATTGAAGATGCGTCAGCGACTCCCTCCACGAAGCGCGTGCGTATCCGGCGCGTACACCTCGAGGAAGATACCGGGAAGCTCCTTCATCATGATCAGCACTCCCTGGTGGACTACAACCGCTCTGGTGTGCCCTTGCTGGAGATCGTGAGCGAACCGGACCTGTTTTCCGTAGATCAGGCCCGCCAATACTCCTTGGCGCTGCGGTCGCTGCTTCGCTACTTGGAAGTCAACAGCGGGGACCTGCAAAAGGGCGTGATGCGCTTCGAGGCCAATGTGTCCGTCCGCCCCACGGGATCCGAAGAGTTGGGGACCCGTACGGAGATCAAAAATCTAAACTCGTTTCGTGCTCTCGGCCGGGCGGTCGTCTACGAGATCGAACGGCAGACGGCGGTGCTCCGGTCGGGCGAGCCAGTGGCACAGAACACGGTGGGATGGGATGAGGTCCGCCAAGTAACGGTCTCACAGCGCAGTAAGGAAGAGGCGCATGACTATCGGTATTTCCCCGAGCCGGATCTACCGCCGCTGCACATCGAAGCGGCCTGGGTCGATCGGGTCAGAGTTGCCTTACCTGAATTACCGGCCGCTAAACGCGCGCGTTTTGAAAAAGAGTATGGCTTGAGCGCCTACACAGCCGGGGTGCTGACCGCTGAGAGGCCGGTCGCAGACTTTTATGAGGCGGCCGTCGAATCCGCGGATGAAACGTCGCCGGTCAAAATCGCGAACTGGCTTTCGAGCGATCTGTTTGGTCTGCTCAACGAGGCCGATATTGATATCGATCAATCGAGGGTAACCTCTGAAGCACTGGTAAGTCTTGTGAGTATGGTCGAGACCGGCAGGATCAGTGGCACATCAGGCAAAACGGTGTTGGAGGTGCTCTTCAAGCAAGGGGGATCGCCCGCATCGATCGTTGAAGAGCTGGGATTGGCCCAGCTCGATGATCAAGCCTCCATCCGCCCCATCGTCGATCGGGTGTTGTCCGACAACCCCGATCAGGTAGCCGAGTTTCTCGCCGGCAAAGCCGCGCTCTCGGAGTGGTTCTTGGGGCAGGTCATGCGGGCAACGCAGGGCAAGGCCGACCCGGCTACCGCGCGCGCCGAACTAGATGCAGCGCTTCTTGATCTTGATGATCGTGATCAGAGTCAATCCAGTAGGTGACAATCACTACTTGAACAGCGTACCTGAGGACGATATATACTGTTCGCCTGCAACAGACCTCTGTCGCGTGCAACCAAGTTCTTTCACGTGCGACCAATTAGTGTTACCTGCGATCCGATAAGGAGAGAAATGCTCAATGACAACCGCAGTAAAGTCCGATATCAAGCTCGAACCATCCCCAAATCCCTTTGAGGTTGCGCAGCAGCAACTTGACGAGGCTGCCGAGCTCCTGGAACTGGATACTGCAATCCATGAATTGCTGCGCTGGCCGTTGCGCGAACTACACGTGACGTTGCCGGTGCGGATGGACGACGGAAGCACCAAGATCTATCATGGCTTCCGTGTGCAGTACAACGACGCGCGCGGCCCCACGAAAGGCGGAATCCGCTTCCATCCAGATGAGACCATCGATACCGTGCGCGCACTGGCGGCCTGGATGACCTGGAAGACGGCCGTGGTTGATATCCCACTGGGAGGCGGCAAGGGCGGCGTTATCTGCAACCCCAAAGAGATGTCGGACGGCGAACTCGAGCGCCTCAGCCGTGCCTACATCCGGCAGGTGGGTCGAATCCTCGGCCTGGAGAAAGACGTTCCCGCGCCCGACGTATACACCACACCTCAAATCATGGCTTGGATGGCCGACGAGTACGCCTTTATGAAGGGATACAACGAGTTCGGAGTGATCACCGGCAAGCCTCTGGCTCTCGGCGGTTCAGCGGGGCGAGGCGACGCAACTGCTCGGGGCGGAATTTACTGCTTGAGGGAAGCAGCGAAGGTCCTGGATGTCAAGCTGGACGGCGCCACGACCGCCATTCAGGGCTACGGAAATGCGGGTTCCTTTGCCCATAAATTGGGTGTTGAACTCGTAGGCCTCAAGGTGGTTGCGGTCTCGGACTCCAAGGGCGGGATCTACAGCAAGAATGGCCTGGACTACAACGATGTTTTAGCTCACAAGCAGAAGACCGGCTCTGTCGTCGATTTTCCAGGCACCGAGTCCATTACGAATGAGGCTCTGCTTGAGCTGGATGTGATTGTCTCTATTCCCTCCGCGCTCGAGAGTGTCATCACGGACCGAAATGCCGCCGGCATCCCCGCAAAGATCATCGTAGAGTTGGCAAACGGTCCCACAACTCCCGAGGCAGATAAGATCCTTTACAAGGCAGGCACTTACGTCATCCCCGACTTCCTGTGCAATGCGGGCGGCGTGACCGTCTCCTACTTTGAAATGGTGCAGAACGCCTACTATTACTATTGGACAGAACAGCTGGTTTACGAGCGCCTTGATGAGAAGATGACCGCCGCCTTCCACGCCGTGCACAGCGCGGCTCAGGAACACAAAGTTCATAATCGCCTGGCCGCGTACCTGGTTGCGGTGAACCGAGTTGCGGAAGCGGTTAAGCTGCGCGGCTGGGTTGGCTGATACTTGACGCATAGGCGAGAGACCTCTTTAGTGTTTTGGCCACTGGCTCTCATTATTACTCTTTCCTTTCCTCATTTCACTAGTTAAGATTCGTAGTAGCCGTAGGGGATGGGGATTTGTGGAGAAGGTATCCTCAAAGGGCGATGCTGCCGGCACTTTGGGGCGAATCTTTGCACACCTGGTGGGTGGAAAGAATGTGGGAAACCCAAGGACTGCCCAAGAAGAGAAGCATACGAGCGGGCTCAGCGACCGTAGCGGTGGAGAACGCTGGCTTCCATCCCACACTTCTGCAGGAACGATCCACAGTTAGGGTGGGTTATCCACAGGCGGACGGAGTCTTTTCCACAACAAACAGCGTGGAGAATGCGTAGACCGTATGACGGAATGGAGTGATGATGTCCAGCGTGTCTGGGATAATCTCCCAAAGGGCACACGAACCGAGATCGAGCGGGCGCTGCAGCGAGTGCCTGGCGGCCTCAAGGGTTGGCGGGCACTCATTGACCAGGCCGCAGAGCACTTCCGACTTGCGGCTGGAACCAAACGCAAGGTTGCCATCATTGGACCCGCAAACGTCGGCAAGTCCACCCTCTACAATGCCCTGATTCAGCCTGACGAGGAATCCGCAGAAGTCAGTGCGGTTCCAGGGACGACCCGCGAGGTGCAATCAGCCGATGCTGGCGTGTTTGCCATGATCGATACGCCGGGAACCGACGCGGAAGGCGAAGGCGGAGAGGCAGATCGCCAGAACGCGCTTCTGGCTGCAAGCAGCGCGGACCTCATGGTGCTGATATTCGATGCCTCCCACGGAGTGCGCGATCCTGAGCGCGCGTTGCACCAGAAACTGAGCGCGCTTGGCGTCCCAATGATTGTGGCGCTCAACAAAATGGATCTGGTAGGCGATGAAGACGCGGCAGTGACCGGACGGGCGATCGGTACGCTCAAGCTAAAACACGATGAAATGATCCCGATCAGTGCTCTTCGCCGGGAGGGGCTCGAAGACCTGCTGCTCGCTATGGTGAGGAAGGAGCCGGAAGTCCTCGTTGCGCTAGCAGAGGAGCTGCCGGCATATCGGAGAAAACTCGCACAAACGGTCATCGTGCGTGGAGCTTCTGCGGCGGGAGCCATCGGATTCACCCCGCTACCAATCATTGACTTTATCCCGCTTCTTGGCGTTCAGGTAACGATGGTCCTGGGTATTGCGAGGGTCTATGCCTACCGCATCAGCCTGGCGCGTGCGAGGGAATTGATCGCCACGTTCGGCATGGGCGCGGTGGGCCGGCTGGCCTTCTATGAGCTGAGCAAGTTTGGGGGGCCTCCCACCTGGCTGCTCTCCGCCGGCATTGCTGCGGGGACGACGGCCGCATTGGGATACGCGGCGGCGACTTGGTTTGAGAGCGGCCGGAAATTGTCGAACGCGGAGCTTAGAGCACTGATGCTCCGTACCTCGCAGACGATGATCGAACGCCTCAAGTCGCTTGGGAGACGCAAGCCGCGCAAGGCGGAGCTGAAGGAGCAATTGAACGAGGCGCTAGAAGATCTGCCGATGGAGGACTAGCCGACCGATCCCCGTCGCCGGCTGGCGATGTAGCCCCTCCCAGGGGCGAAAATAAAAATCACTCCGAAGATCGTGGTTGCCGCCAGTACGATCATAGGCCCCGAGGCGACCCCCAGATGAAACGAGAGATACAGGCCGGCGACCCCAGACGCCACGCCGATTACGGCCGCCACCAGCATCATGCTAGGCAGCCGCCGCGTGAGTAAGTATGCGGACGCGGCTGGCGTGATGAGCATCGCCAGGATCAGCACCACTCCGACCGCGCTGAGCGAGATCACGATCACGACCGCGAGCAGCACCAGAAGCAGGTTGTCGAGCCGGCCGACCGGGAGCTGCATGGTGCTGGCCAAGATCCGGTCGAACGCGAGAACTAGAAACTCCTTGAAGAAAGCCACGATAACGACCAGAACAATCGTCGTCAGTAATGCAATCACGAGTAGGTCGGTCTGAGAGACATCGAGCAAGTTGCCAAAGAGTATGCTATCCAGTTCTTCCTCAGAGTCTCCTCCAAGCACAGAAAGCAGTGCAATGCCAAGCGAAAAGGCGCCCACAAACACGACTCCGATGGCGCTGTCCTCCTTAATAGTTGTCGTAGTGCTGATGAAGTTGATCAGCAGGGCGCCCAAGATGCCGACGACAAGTGCCCCCGCCAACACTGGCCAGCCCAGAAGAACGGCAACGACGACCCCGGGAAGCACTATGTGCGCCACGGCGTCCCCGAAAAAAGCCATTCCCCTGAGCACGACATAGCATCCCAGTACGGGCGCCACCACACCGATTAGGATTGCGGCCAGCAGGCCGCGGACCATGTAGGGAAAAGCCAGAGGATCTGTGAGTAGGGCCTCCATTACTCCAGACCCTCGTGATGCGTGTCGATCACCACCATCCCATCAGAAATTACATGCAAATGACCGCTGTAGGCCTCCAGCAAGGCCTCCGATGTAATGGCAGTCTTTGGATCCCCGATAGCGATCAAACGCCGGTTTAGCAGCATAACCTGGTCAAATCGTTCAGCCGCGAGATTGAGATCGTGGGTCGCAATGAGCACCGTAATGGACATTCTACGAAGCTCGTCCAGGATCTCAAGAATGGCTTCCTGCCCCGGCAAATCCAGACCTGTCAGGGGCTCGTCCAGCAATATGATGTCCGCTTGCTGGGCCACGGCTTGAGCCAGGAATACGCGCTGTCGTTGTCCAGCCGAGAGTGCCCGGATAGGCTTGTCTCGATGGCTCGCCAGACCAACGCGATCGAGAGCAGAATCAACCTTCTCCCAGTCAGATTTACTTGGCCACCGAAAAAGCCCAATTTCCCTCACCCGACCCATCATGACCACTTCGGCCACCGTGACCGGAAAATCCAGGTTTACCTGGGACTGCTGCGGAAGATAACCCACGCAGATGTGTCGTCCTGGTCCATGGCCAAAGATCTCGAGTGAGCCATCTGTGGGGCGCAGGATCCCCGCGATGATCTTGAACAAGGTAGTCTTGCCGGCCCCGTTTGGTCCTACAATGGCCACCCGCTGGCCGGCCCCAACCGTGAAAGTGAGATCTTCCAGTGCCAGAGTACCGTCATAGGCCGCTCGCAGCCGTTCGGCTCTTATTGGAGGAGCATGCTGGTCGTGCTTGTTAGGGGGGTCCATGGGCTGGGCGAGCATAAGACTGGCCCAAGTGGTTGTCAAGGGAACGGGCTTGGTTATAGTTGGGACAACGAAACGAAGGCGACCGAACGCGAGATCGACCGTTCAACAAACGACCTAAAGGAGTTATTCTGTGATCCGAATTGAATCACTGCTCTCAGCCCGCCTTTTCATGAGCCCACAGCGGGTAGGAGCGCGCCTATTTTTCGTTAGCAATCTCTCGGGCAGGCGCAGTCTTTATGCCATGAACTATGGGGGCAGCGTCCCGGAGCCGCTGCTGCCCCAAGATATTGCGCTCCAGAACCCCATTCTGATGGGCGGTAAGCCATTTTACGTGTTTCCAAAGCTGGAGACGGGCTGCTTAGGTGCAGCCCGTTTTGAACCTGGTGACTATTCGGCGAGCTCGGCGGGGAAAGTGAGAGCTTCGCGAATCGTCTCGCCGATCTCAGAATCAGGCGCCAGGATCCAGAGAGTCTGGTCGCCAGCGATGTCGATGGAGACCCAGTCGTCAGGGGAATCCCAGACAAAGCGGGTAGTAGAGGAGAGGCTCCGCCCACCGAAGCGAGAATCTCCATAGTCGCGGAAGGCACCATAGAATTCATACGCGTCGCGCACCGTATCCCAGGCTGTAGCGACGACAAGAACGCCACGCCCCTTGGAATCGTCGAGGAAGGCGATGTAGTAATCCCCGCCCCAGCCCTCTGCCGCAACCTGCGCCTGCTCTTCGGGCAGACGCTCACTGAGGGTCAGGAAAGTGAACCACTCGCCCAGCACGTCTCGATCTATCTCCCGCCAGCCTGACCCCAAGGAATCGAGCACTTCCGGTACTGTCAGAGGGACCGGCAGGTCATTCGGATAGCGCCCCGGGTGAAGTATCTGTTCTGTCGAAACCGGCGGATCGGCATACAGTGCATCGACCGCCGCCCAACCACCGTCCAGGAAAACGCTCTCAACAAAGTCAAAGCCGATGGTATACGGGAACAAGAAGTCCTCTTTCATGAACTTCGGAGCGGATTCATAAGTTGGACTTGAGAACGAGTCATAGAAGTCGAGCAGCTGTTGAAAATCTGCGTCGGAGGCGTAGGTCAACAGCCACCTCTGTTCAAGCAGCGTGGCATCGCCTTCTAACAGGGCCTGCAGGGCGGCACAACGCTCGCTATCCTCCTCACAGGCCTCATGATTGAAGCCCAGGCCCTGGTCCAGATCGTAGGTTTGATCCTGCAGCACATGCGAGTACTCATGCGCGTACGTTAATCGTTCGGGTCCTCCGAACCGAGAATCTTGCACCACGAACATCTGCTCGATATCGTCGTCGTAAAACCCAGCGATGTTCTCACTGTAGAGGTCGAGGTAGAGATCAAAGAGTTCATAGTCGGCATCGAGCAGGCCCAGCAGCGCAAGAACTCGAGCGTCGTCCTGCGCCTCCTCCTCGGTGTAATCGTCCAAGAAATCGCTGAGTACGTACTCGCGCAGTTCGTCTGCCGAGAGCAGCCCCCGGCTGACGGGGCCGGTAGGTCGCAAACCTCGCAACAGTACGACCTCATCCTGGATCTGGTCCATTTGCTCGCGAACATCTGAGGGAATCGATTCGTCAGGCGCCGTGATTGGGCCGGCGGGGGCTGCTTCGGCCTCGGATTCGGTTGGAGTGTCAAGCTCGGGAGGTGACCCCACGTCCGAAGTGGGTGGGAGCGTTTCGGGGGATTCTTCGCCTCCCAGCGAAATTCCTGTGGTGTCCTCAATCAGACCATACGCAAAGTTGCAGGCCAGGCTGGAGAGAGCCAATGCTATCAGCACCAGAGGGAAATGAGCCGATCTGAATCTCAAAGTCAGCTTCCGAGAATCCGGCGGATTGTATCACTTGGCACTTTGGGGGGCCCGGGGATCGCTGGTCCCCACGCGCATTTACCTGCGGGAATTCAAATGTGGGGTTCAGACCCAGAGCTACGGGAGGGGTTCGACGAGGATGTGGCCTGCAACCTCTCGGCCCAGGGAATGTTCGTCGCCATTGATCCGGATGGTGAGAGGTCCTTCAAATGGTGCACTAGATATTACGCGGACCTCCGCTCTGGGAAACAGTCCCATCTCTCCAAGGTAGCGCAGCAGCTCTGCGTCGTGGTCGCTGACTTCCGCGATGACTGCAGCCTCGCCGGCTTCAAGTTCTGAAAGTCGTCGGAGATTAGATTTCGGGATAGTCCCATCCCGCGCGGGAATTGGCGCGCCGTGCGGATCTGTGGTGGGGTGGCCAAGCTTGTCATCCATGATGTCTTCCATTTCCTCTGAGAGCACATGCTCCCATCGGTCGGCCTCATCGTGGACCTTGTCCCAGGGAACTCCCAATGCTTCGGCCAGGTAGCTCTCGACCAGCCGATGGTGGCGGATGACCTCCAGCGCGATATTTTCCCCGGCCGGCGTCAGCTCGACCCTCTGGTAAGGCTCATGCACCACGAGCTTCATCGTAGCCAGCTTCTTGACCATTCCCGTAACGGAGGCTGGCGCGACGCCAAGCTGCTCCGACAAGCCTGTGGTAGAGACCTTTCCACCCTCTGCTTGGAGCTCATAGATGGTCTTTAGATAATCTTCAACCGCCTGGGTCTGCATCAGCTAG
>JBGMQN010000082.1:6192-8836 GCA_048054495.1 Anaerolineales bacterium | reverse complement strand
GCATAACTTAGACTGGACCCATGCTCGCCAAAGTGCACACCGCGGCGGTGGTGGGGCTTGAGGGCCAGGTGGTCGAGGTCGAAGTCGATACCTCGCGCGGATTGCCTTCTTTTTCCATTGTTGGACTCCCTGACAAAGCGGTCCAGGAAAGCCGCGAGCGGGTGCAGGCGGCGGTCAAGAACGCGGGGCTCGCTTTCCCGCGCCAGCGCGTCACCGTTAACCTGGCGCCGGCCGACCTGCGCAAAGAAGGGCCCGCCTACGATCTACCCATCGCACTCGGAGCCCTGGCCGCCTCGGAGCAGATCCAACAGGAGTGGCTGGACGGCTCCATGGCGGTCGGCGAGCTCTCGCTAGACGGATCGCTGCGACACGTGCGCGGGATGCTGCCCATGGCGGCGCTGGCGCGCAAGAAGGAATTCTCCCGAATGTACGTGCCGGCTATGGACGCGGCAGAGGCCAGCCTGATCCCGGAGGTCGAAGCTATCCCGGTCGAATCCCTGACGCAGCTCGTGAACCACCTCTCGGGCATAGCCCCGATCGATCCCTTCCCCAGAAGCAAAATGGAAACCTCGAATGTGCCCATCAATGGCGGACTGCAAGAGATCAAGGGCCAGGAGCATGCTAAGCGCGCGCTCGAGGTGGCGGCCGCAGGCGGACACAACGTGCTGATGATCGGTCCGCCCGGATCGGGCAAGACGCTCCTGGCGCGCGCAATGCCGGGGATCTTGCCTGCCATGTCGACCGATGAAGCGCTGGACGTTTCTCGCATCTATTCCGTCGCAGACTTGCTGCCGTCCGATACGCCGCTGGTTCGCTCGCGGCCCTTTCGCTCTCCACACCACACCATTTCCAATGCGGGTCTGGTCGGCGGCGGACATTGGCCTCGGCCGGGTGAGATCTCGCTTGCTCATCGGGGGGTCTTGTTTCTGGACGAGCTGCCCGAATTCGGCATGCGGGTCCTAGAAGTGCTGCGTCAACCCATGGAGGACCGGCAGGTCACCATAAGCCGTGCGCGCGGCTCATATTCGTTCCCCGCCAATTTCATGCTCGTCGGGGCGATGAACCCCTGCCCATGTGGTTACTTTGCAGATCCGATAAAGGAATGCACGTGCAGTCCCGCGACCGTGACTCGCTATCAGAAACGGATATCCGGCCCGCTTCTCGATCGGGTCGATATACACATCGAGGTCCCACGAGTGGAGTACGAGAAGCTGACAGATGATCGCGCGGGCGAGCCCGCGGAAGCAGTGCGAGAACGGGTGGAGCACGCTCGAGCTCGCCAGCGGCAACGCTTTGAAGGTACCGACCTGAATTCAAACGCCGACATGGGGCCGGGGGAAGTGCGCAGGTACTGTGCGCTCGATGATCCGAGCGGCGCGCTGGTTCGCCAGGCCATGACCCAGCTTCAGCTCACCGCGCGAGCTTTCCATCGCATACTGAAACTGGCTCGCACGATCGCCGACCTGGCCGGCGAATCAGACATCGCCTCCCCGCACGTCGCGGAAGCACTCCAATATCGACCCCGGATATGGGCTTGAGCCCAAACCCAATCCTACGCAAGGTCGCTCTCATCATTCACGCTCCCTCTGTGCCCTCGGAGGGCGGCAGAACTCTGCCGAAGGCCTTTGGCTGGAATGATCCCGACCGGCTGGTGGAGGATTTCATTGCAGACATGCGGGAGGCAAGCTACGGGATCGCGCGATTCGAACTGGCGGAGAGGATAGAAGTCGACGAATTCCCGATCAAGGCGGATGGATTCCAATATGAGCCCGATCAGTTCGCGCGGCTCCGGCGGGCGAGGGGCAAATTCCATGAGCCTGATCTCGTGGACTACAGTTCCCTTTTACGGCAATTTGGCATCGTCGATAAAGTCTCCAGCGGTGAGATTGACGAAGTCTGGTTGATGGCTTTTCCCTATGCCGGGTATTACGAGTCGACCATGGGCGGCCCGGGCGCGTTCTGGTGCAATTCCCCTCCGTTGGACGATACGAAGCGGGCTCAGCGCCGCTTTGTGGTCATGGGATTTAACTACGAGCGAGGCGTGGGAGAAATGATGGAGGCCTTTGGGCACCGCGCCGAATCCATCCTGTCCAAGGTCTATGAAGGTAGGGGGTCCGCCGACAACCTGTGGGAACGCTTCACTCGCTACGATCGCCAACATCCAGGGGCGTCGGAGGTCGGAAACATGCACTTCGCTCCGAACAGCGAACGCGATTACGACTGGGGGAACCGCCGATCCGTTGCGAGTGCATGCGATGACTGGTATGACTTTCCGAACCTGTCCGGAGTGCGCACACAAGTGAACTCCAATGAGTGGGGTGGCGGGGATATCCGCCTGCACCACGCGTGGTGGTATCGGCACCTACCCCACGTAGAAGGAGAGACCGGCGGCCTGCTCAATAATTGGTGGGCATACATCTTGGATCCGGATCGAGTCCGCTAGGGAGAGAGGGGGAGCTTATGGAGATTTGCGATCGATTGGCCCGGAGAATGTGGCCTAAATTCGCCTAGGCACGAGTTTCCCCGCAAATGCGTACCGGAGCTGACTATCGCGCCTGGCTGAACCGTTGAAGGATGCTTCGCATCTGTACCAAGCAGCCAGCGCCTGATATGGCTTGGAGTCCTCCCGAATCGGTGCCGATGC
>JBGMQN010000082.1:0-6092 GCA_048054495.1 Anaerolineales bacterium | reverse complement strand
GGCTTTCGCGCCTAGCCGAAGCGCTGAAGGATGCTTCGCACCTGTCCCAGGTAGCCCACCCCAAATAGGTTTACGTGATTGAGGAGATGATAGAGGTTGTAGATCGGTAGACGCTCGCGCCAGCCGGTCTCCGGCGGACGGACCTCCTCATACGACTTGTAGAAAACCTCAGGAAAGCCGCCAAAAAGATTCGTCATTCCCAGCTCGGCCTCGGCCCAGCCGTAGTGCGTAGCGGGATCGATAATGGCGGGTTCCCCATTGGGTCCCGCGACGGCGTTGCCAGACCATAGATCGCCGTGGATGAGGGAAGGGGGCTGCTCCGGCACCAGCTGCGGTAGCTCTGCGGCTAGTGCAAGCACGGCCCGAAAGTCCTTGCGATTGATCAGGCCCTGTTGAAGCGCCAACTCGGCCTGGTAACCCAGGCGCTGCTCGGCAAAGAACTCATGTCCATCAGCCGTCCATGAGTTGGGCTGTGGTGTGCTACCGATAAAGTTGTCGTTCTCAAAGCCAAAGTTCTGTCCGATATGGTCATGCAGCGCGGCCAGCTGGCGTCCGAATCTCTCCCAGTAGTCGCCACTCGGCACGGCCGGATCGAGGTCCTCCAGCAGCAGGAAATTGGCGCCCGCCAGGTAGGGGATCGGAACCCGCGGCCCGTCGGGAACCGACAGCGCCCGCAAACCATCCATCTCTCGAGGAAACATGGTCTCGTGCGCAGATGCGTTCTGTTTCAGGAAAAAGGAGCGGCCGGAGCTCGTTGTGAGGCGTGCACCGTTGCTAATACAGCCTCCTGCGACCGGATGCAGCTCCTCAACCGCACCATAGCCACCTGATTCTAGCCAGGATTCAACGGGGCGTGGGGCGCTCAAATTTCGCCGGCTTCGAGCGCCTCCAGCAAGCCACGCACGGAGCGCTCGACGATTCGATAGGTGGTTTCGAATCCTTCCGCGCCACCATAGTAAGGATCGGGAACGTCCGGGTCACCCTGCTCCGGGTCGAATTCCCTCATCAGTCGTACCTTGGCCTGCTTCTCGGGCGAGCCAGCCATGTCCAGCAGCTCGCGTCGGTTGCCGTCATCCATGGCCAATATCCAGTCGAACTCATCGAAGTCGCTTTCCCGGACCTGCCTGGCCGCTCCATCGTTGTTCACGCCGTGCGACTCGGCGGTCTTCTGCATGCGTGGATCGGGTGATTCCCCCAGATGCCACGCGGCAGTTCCGGCTGAATCGACAGAGTATCTCCCGTCCACTCCAGCCTGTTCCGCCTGGAACCGAAAGAGGTTCTCCGCCAGTGGGCTGCGGATAATGTTTCCCAGGCAAACGAACAAGAGGCGGGTCATTGCGAGGACTTCAATTTAGGCTCGAGGGAACCCCAATTACGCAGGATCCGGGGCCTCAATAGCGGCAAATGGAAGCTCGACCATGAACGCGGTTTCACCGCTCTCGCCGATTTCCACCCGCCCGTCACCTGCGGCGAGCGCAGAGGGTCGCCCACTCGCCAGGCCAATCCAACCCAATCTTGGAGAATGCACGACGCTTGTTAGCGTGCCAACGGTACGGGTCCCCTGTCTCAAAGTGCTCCCCGGCTCGGCTATCGCGCTAAGTCTGACTCCTACTAGCTGCTTGGCCAGCTTGCCGCGGCTCTCCATACGGGCGATGATCTCCTGACCCACGTAGCAGCCCTTATTGAAGCTCACTGCGTCCCAGAGTCCCACTTCGAGAGGAATTGAGTCCTCCTGGATCTCCGCGCCCATCTTCGCGAGGCCGGCCTCGATGCGCAGAATTTCAAACGCCTCGGCGGCGTGCGTGCCCGCTATCCAGTCCTCGACCGTCTGATCCGGGCGCGCCAACCGCTGGAAGCCGGCTATGGGCCGATCGATCGGCCAGATAACTCCATGCTCGCTCGCGGTGAGAGCGCCTGCAGGTGGGATTGCCGAAGGTACAGCATCGGCCGCCTTGGGGCCGTAGGCGCCATATAAGGACCATTGCCCTTTGGAAACGTGCAAATTAACATCGTCTTGAAAGAAGATGTGGCGCTGCAGCCAGTCTTGCACGCTCCGGGATCTTCCACTGGAGGTCACAAGTAGGAGCCGATCGGAGAGTGTGAGCACGGTCACAACATCGATCGTGCGGCCTACCGGATCGGTGAACACTGTCCTCAGCACACGATCGACCGGCATGCCTTCAAGATCGTTGGTTGAGAGGCGATGGAGCAAATCGACCCGATCCGCACCACGTAACTCAATCACGCCTGGCGTCTCGTGCCGGACGATCAACGCAGACTCGAAGGCTGATTCATACATCGCTCTAAGGTCGCTCACGGTGCCGAATTATACCCAGCGGGGCTATCCGCCCGCCGCCGTGGGCTGGTACCTGTGCGGTCTAGCGCCTACATAGCGGCCTCGGTATAATCGTGCGCTCACTCGGAGACGGGGATCAGCTGATTCGTCGTCTGCAGGTCCCGATCACCGGCGATATCGTAGGTTGGCACTGAACCTGCATGAAAAAGGGCAAGGATGCCAAAAGATTCACTCAATCTGGATGACCTTTCGATAGAAGAGCTGGAAGAGATTCTGGCGCGGAAGAAGCTCGAGGCGCGCGGAGCCCGGCTTCGCCGTTTCCGCAAGTCGGGCCGAGCTCTCCGGGTTCGCCGGGAAGTCGATCCACAGGTCGGTATTGAAAGTTTTCGTGCGGAAAGCGAGACGACCGCTGACCCCGGCCCCAATAGGTCTAAACCGCTTCGCGAAGGAGCCAATAAGCTGCTGCTTGGTGTTGAAGTCGCGGCGGTCTTGGGTCTGCTCTTTGTGCTCTTCAGCGGCGCCGGCGCCCTGCAATCTCTCAATCAGGATGTGGCTGAGGCGCGTCGGCTGCCTTCCCCCACACCCCTTATTAGAGCGGTCGTGCTGCCGTCTGGGCACACCTCGCCCACCTCGCCGGGAGGCGCACGGCCAAACGATGCAGAAATTCCCGCCAATCTCCGACCGCTCGTCCAATCCATGCCCGCGCCTGAGATTCCCAAACCAAGCCCGGCCCAAGCTCAGCGCATTCATATCCCCGCCCTCTGGGATTCGCCTGCCCCGGTGGTGCAGGGCGATGGATGGGAGCAGCTCAAGAAGGGCGTGGGTCAGCATATCGGCACGGCCAATCCAGGCGAGGTCGGGAACGTCGTACTCTCGGCGCACAACGACATTTTTGGTGAGCTCTTTCGATATCTAGACAAGTTGAAACCGGGCGACGAGATCATCCTATCCACAGGAGCGCAGGATTTCGTCTATAAGGTGACCGGTACTCGCATCGTGGCGCCTACCGAGGTCAGCGTGATGGACCCAACTCCACGGGCGACGGTTACTTTGATTTCCTGCTATCCTTATTTGATCGACACAGAACGGATCGTAGTCTTTGGGGAATTGGTGGACAGCTAGGTCAGGGAGAACCATCGCACCACCACATTTGTCCAACCGGTCGCTGATACAATTCATTTCACCCCGGATTCCAGCACAGCCCGCTCAGCTTTCTAATTCGAGAAATGGCTGACAAACCACCGCGCGTCCGCTTTAGTCTGCTCTGGAAGATCACCCTACCCTTCATGCTCCTGGCAATGGCCCTGGGCTTGGGCGCGGCCCTGCTCGTCAACGATCTGTTGAGCCAGGAGGAGACCGATCGCTTCTTGCGCCAACTGATCGATGCCGGACAGCAGGCAACGGACGCAGTCGTACGGTCAGAAATGGATCTGCTCGAACTCGAGCGACTGATCGCCAACACGGAGGGCGTGGCGGATGCGGTCACCGCCGGCAACGCAGAGGACCTGCGCGCTCGCGTACTGCCGCTTGCAGTGAACGCAGGGGCGGATGTCGTGGCGGTCGTGGACAGGGAAGGCACCAGCATTGTGACGGTGCGGCGACGTCCGGATGCGCCGCCGGGCGACTACGACTCCCTTCGTGGGGAGTCCTATTATGGTGAGTGGCCTTTCGTCCAGCGAGTGCTAAGTGGTGTCACTGACGAAGTGGTAGGAGACAAGCAGGCCGGCCTGGAGCCCCTGGAGTTCGATGGAGAGCAACACTACGTGTTTTTCGTGGCGGGTCCGCTGCTGGAGGCTGACCGAACCCTGAACGGCTCGGTGCTGGTTGGAAAGTATGTCGATCGTCTGAGTGCGGAGGTGGCCGGCGAAGCCGGTGCCAACGTGTCGAGCTACGACGGATCGGGGACAGCCCTAAGCTCAACGCTTGAACCCGCAAGCGACGAATCGATCAACGTAGCGCCTGAAACGCTCCAGAGTATTCAAGAGTCAGAGCAGGGACGAAGCCCGGTACGGGCGATCACCGTGGCCGGGTCGGAATACTGGGAGGTACTGACCCCTTTGGTCGTGCGGCAAGGGACCGAAACCCTGGGAGTACTGGGGGTTTCGCTTCTCCGAGTACCCGTTGAAGGAAGCACAGAAGACAGTCTTCCCGTCGTCATACGTTTCGGCGCGTTGGCTTTGGCGCTGATTGTCCTGATAGGGCTGTTACTTTCGAACTCTATTACCAAGCGCCTGGGAGACCTGGTGCGGGCCTCGGCCGAGATCGCAAGTGGGGACCTGGACGCGCATGTCAATGAGCGGGGAACGGATGAAATAGGTGTTCTGTCGGTCACCTTTAATCGGATGGTCGAGGGGCTTCGAGAGGGATCGATCTACCGGGATCTTCTGGGCCGAACTGTGACGCCGGAGGTGCGCGAGCAGCTCAGAACATCGTTCTCAGACGGGGCGCTCATCCTAAAGGGTCGGAGTTCGGAAGCCACAATCTTGTTTGCCGATTTCCGCGGCTACACCTCAATGGCAGAAGTCCTGGAGCCAGCGGATGTGATGAAGACCCTGAACGACTACTTTGCCGGGGTAGTGCCGATTATCGCGCTGCACGGGGGGGTGGTGAACAAGTTCGACGGCGATGCCGTGATGGCGTTTTTTGGAATCCTGCCTAAATACCTGCCGGCGAGAGTTAGCGCGCTCCAGGCCACCCATGCCGGCCTCGAAATGCTCGAGCACATTCGGAAGGTCAACAAGGAGCGAACCGAGGGTGGGAAGCAGGCCTTTGAAATGGGGGTCGGGATTTCGACTGGCACTGTGATTGCAGGTGGATTGGGAAGCGAGGATCGCGTCCACTACACAGTGGTGGGTGATACGGTCAACATCGCTCAGCGAATTCAACAGATAACTCGCAATCTCGGCGGCACAGCACTCGTGATCAGCGATCCGACGTACCGAAAACTCGGGCCCGTGCGCCATCAATTCCGCTTTGGACGAAAGGGATTGGCTCATCTGAAAGGCAAGCAGCAAGAAGTGCTTGTGCATGAGGTGCTTGGACGCAGCTCAACGCTCGTGGGTCGGCAGGTCGTGGACGAAAGCATCCAGCACTACACTGGAAGCCTGCCGAGGCTAGCCGAGATTCTAAGTGGCGAGACAACCAAGGACACGAGGCCCCCGGCGAGCGAGGATGAGCTCGAATTCCTGGAGGATCGCCTGGAGGGCGAGGAACCCGGCACGGGGCCCCTGCCCACTCTGTATGATGAGGAATAGAACCAGGAGGCTTAAAGACTTGGCCTCGGCAGCTCTAGGATCCCACCCCAGATCCGAATACGCTCAATGCAGACGGCCCCGCCCCATGGACAAGTCCCCTCTGTAGGAAGCAAGTCCCCTTGTTCCGGACCATCCCGGCAGGAATACTAGTAACTACAGCGGTCGAAGGAGGGGGGTCGGTGAATTACCAGACTTGTGCATCGGTAGAGAGTCTATTTGGATTCACGCCTCGCTCGTTGGATCGCGCTTTCAGTATTTGCCATACTCATCGTCGGGTGGGTACTGGCCGCTGTGCACTTGACGGGTGCCTCCGCTGGGCGCCCAGGACTCCGCTTCAATCTAAGTTCTAAACTAGCCGCTGACTATGCGGCGGATGGGGGCGAGCGAATCTCCTCCCTCCGAATTTCGATTGTAGCCGACTGGCTTCGTGATCTGGGGATTCCGATCGAGGATGGGAGCATCCTGGCTGATCTGGATTCGCCGGTGCCCACTGCGACGGCCCGGAACTTTGCAGGAGATCCTCCATTTACGGCTACGGTGAC
>JBGMQN010000012.1:0-25647 GCA_048054495.1 Anaerolineales bacterium | reverse complement strand
AGCAGAGCTGTCACTGGATCTGATCCCGCTCGTTGCCAGCCTGTCCTAGTACTTCAGGGCATGTCCTAATACTTCAGGGCTTGTCCTAGTACATTCAGGGCTGGTCCTAGTACTTTTCAGGGCTTATCCTAGCTCGTGCTCTAGCCCCTCAGGCGTGTCCCCCCCGACCAATCCGTAGCTTCCAGGGCTTCTAATAGCCGCGCCAAACCCTGGGGGATGGCTTAGAGCCTGCCCGAGGGTTTGCCCTAACCTGCCGGCTCAGGCTTAATCCCCAGCCAAAAGTGATTGGGGAGCACCGCATCCATCGGTTGGATCTCCATGCTCCCGACCTTCGACGGCTTGGCGAGGGTGGAGGGGTGGACGAAGCAAAGCGTCGCCCCCCTTCCATACTTCTGCTTGTAGTAATTTGCTGCGCGCTCCACCCGTTCTGCGACCGCCATACCATGATTTGAATCGAACCACAACATTCCGATTTCCATCGGGGCCTCCAACATGCGCTTCTTACAGGGACGATGTCATTGCGAGCGTAGCGAAGCAATCTCCTCCTGGGTGTTGGAGACTGCTTCGTCGCTACGCGTCTCGCAGTGACATATCGGGCTGCGCTCATCGCAGCCTTGCGAACAGATGTTCTAAGTGTATGTACATATGTTCTATTGTCAAGGAGTACTGGGACGCAGCATGGGCGAACCACCAAGGGACCTAGGCCCCTATGCTACAATTCCGCCGATTGCTCCATGGAAGGCCAATCGCTGCTGCCGAACGCACTGGGACTGCTTGCGGTCGCATTCCTGGTGCTCCTGAACGCATTCTTTGTGGCGGCGGAATTTGCGCTAGTCAGTGTGCGCCCCACGCGCATTGCGGAGCTCGTGGCGAGCGGAAATCGGGCCGCCCGGTGGGTGGCGCGTGGCCTCGAGAATCCTGACCGCTTCATCGCCGCTACTCAACTTGGGATCACCCTCGCCAGCCTTGGACTGGGATGGATCGGGGAGCCCGCACTGGCAGGTTTGCTGGAGCCGCTCATCGAGCTGTTTCCAGCCGAGATTGCGTTCACAGTTTCTCGCACGCTGTCGGCGGTAATCGCCTTTTCACTCATCACGTTCTTGCATGTGGTCGTAGGCGAGCTGATGCCGAAATCCATTGCACTTCAAAGCTCCGAACGAACCTCGTTGCTCGTGGGACGCCCGCTGGCCTGGACCACCACGATCTTCAAGCCATTCATCTGGGCGCTGAACGGAACGGGCAACGCACTGCTGAAACTCATCGGCGTCCGGCCCGCCGATGGACGTGAGCTCGTCCACTCCGTAGCGGAGCTCAAGATGATTGTGGCGGACAGCGCGCAGGTCGGCGTCGTGGCCGACTCGGAACAGGAGATGCTGCATGCGGTCTTCGATTTTCGGGAGACCCTGGTTCGCCAGGTCATGAGCCCGCGCACGGAAGTTATTTCGGTCGCATCAGACGCCGGCCTGGAGAAGATTCTGGAGACCGCCGCTTCCACTGGATTTTCAAAGCTTCCGGTCTACCAGGACAATCTCGACCATGTGCTCGGGATCGTTCACCTGAAAGACGTCGTCGAAGCCATACAGAGCAATGGCTCCGCAACGGCACGCGAGCTCATGCGGGAGACTGCGTTCATCCCCGAAGCGGCGCGGATCGACACGTTGCTCCAAATCTTCCGTGCACGGCACCAGCATTTGGCGATCGTGCTCGACGAGTACGGGGGAACGGCAGGCGTCGTGACCCTGGAGGACCTGCTGGAGGAGATCTTTGGCGAGGTCAGCGATCCGTTTGACCAGGACGTGGAGATCCAGCCTTTGCCGGATGGATCCTCGATCGTAAACGGCCTGACTACGATCGCCGACGTGAACGAGCACTTCGGGTTGAAGCTATCCGATCCCCACTACGACACCATTGCCGGCTTCATCCTCGGCCGTCTCGGCCGGCTGGCAAAATTGGGCGATACTGTCGTCGTGGATGGCGCCAGGCTGAGAGTGGTCGCTATGGACGGACGGCGCGTGTCGAGGGTCTGGGTCTTTCCCATCGCCTCCGCCGAACTACAAACAGCAGAATAAGCGCGTGAAATTTGTTGAGGTAGCCGTAAATCTCCCCGCTGTGCGGGGTACATTCCATTACCATCTCCCCTCCCACATGCGGGGCAAGGTCGGCGTGGGCCATCTGGTTACGGCTCAGTTCGGACATCGTCCTGTCCAAGGTGTAGTGATCGATCTCCCCCGGACCCCTGAGGTGGCGGAGACCCGGCCCATCGAAGACCTGCTCGACCCGGAACCGGTTCTTACGCAGCCTCAGCTCCAGCTCGCGCGCTGGATGGCCGAGTATTATCGTGCCCCCCTCATTGAATCCATAACCTTGATGCTGCCTTCCGGGCTGAGCCAGCCCGCAGATTCGGAGTACACGCTGGTGGCGCCAGACGCGGTCGGTGAGAATGCCACCCAGCGGCGACTCATTCAATTGCTAGCGAAGCGCGGCCCGCTTCGGGGACGGCAGATCGCCCGATCTATGTCCCGGATGGACTGGCGCCGCGCTGCCGATCGGTTGGTGCGTGACGAAGTCATCACGCGTAGGTCGGTGCTGAATCCTCCACGCGTCTCCCCACGCACCGTTCGGACCGTTAACTTGTCCGTCGCTCCTGAACGTGCAGCTGCTTCATTCGGCGATTTGGGCCGCCCAGGAGGCCAAGCTGCCCTACGTCGGAAAGCCGTCCTCGAGTCACTCTTGGAACAGGATAACCCGCTTGAAACAAGCGTAATTTACGCCGAAACTGGCGCCAATTCGTCTGACTTGCGATATCTAGAGCAGCGTGGGCTGGTCAGCTTTGGTGGTCTGGAAGTATTGCGCGATCCGGTGGCCGATCTCGAATTCGTTGCGGCCGACCCTCCAAAGCTCATGGATGACCAGAGGCGTGTATGGAGTGAGATACAGGCCGCCCTAAAAGCCGGCACCGGGGAGGCCTTCTTACTGCACGGGGTTACAGGCTCTGGGAAAACAGAAATCTACTTGAGGGCGGTGGGCAAGGCCCTGGAAAACGGCAGAAGCGCAATCGTGCTAGTACCTGAAATTGCGCTCACACCCCAGACCCTGCGCCGCTTTATGGCGCGCTTTCCGGGGGTCCTGGGCGTTCTCCATTCCCAACTCAGCGAAGGGGAGCGCTACGACACATGGCGACGAGCGAGATCGGGCTCGCTGCAGGTCATGGTCGGGCCCAGGAGCGCGCTCTTCGCCCCTCTGGCAAATGTCGGATTGATCGTAGTCGACGAATCTCATGACGAGTCCTACAAGGAACAGGGTCAGGCGCCCCGCTACCATGCGCGGCAAGCTGCGCTCGAGTACGCCCGCATTAACTCCGCCGTATGCATTCTCGGCACCGCGACGCCCGACCTGGTCACCACCTTCCGAGCGGGGCGTGGCGAGCTCACCCGGTTGGCGCTCCCTCAACGCATACTCGGCCATCGAGAGAAGCTTCGGCAGCAGGCTTCAAGGCTGGGCATCCGCAGCCGCTACAAGCCGGCCGGCGGGCTGGCAGAGACCATCGATCTCCCGCCGGTGCGGGTGGTCGATATGCGGCAGGAACTGCGCGCTGGAAATCGCGCGATGTTCAGCCGGGCCCTGCAGCGCTCGCTCGGACAGGTCCTGGAGAGCGGCCAGCAGGCCATTCTGTTCCTCAACCGGCGGGGGACGACGACCTACGTATTCTGCCGAGATTGTGGGCACGTGATGCGCTGCTCCACCTGCGATTCACCGCTGACCTTCCATTCTGCGCAAGCGCGTCTCCTTTGCCACCACTGCGGCAGGGACCGGCAAATGCCGGAGAAGTGTCCAAACTGTGGCAGTTCTCGAATCAAGCAGTTCGGCGCCGGCACGCAGCGCGTGCAAGCAGAGGTTGAGCAGATGTTCCCCGGTGCGCGCACGCTCCGCTGGGACCGAGACACGACGCGCGGCAAGGGCGCGCATGACACGATCCTCAGCAGCTTCGCCGCGCATGAGGCGGATGTACTTATCGGCACTCAGATGGTGGCGAAGGGTCTGGATCTGCCGCTGGTCACTCTCGTGGGGGTGGTGCTGGCGGATATTGGGCTGAATTTACCGGACTACCGATCGCCTGAGCGAACGTTCCAAGTGCTGAGCCAGGTCGCTGGCCGGGCCGGACGGGGACTGCTCGGCGGCCATGTGGTACTGCAGACCTACGAGCCGGAACACTACGCCATACAGGCCGCCGCGCAGCACAACTACGATGCCTTCTACGAAGCAGAGCTCGAGATGCGTCGGCAGTTGGAGTACCCACCCTACAAGAGGCTGGCACGGCTGATCTTCCGGCATACCTCGGAAGAAGCCGCGCAGTCGGCTGCCGAGCGGATGGCGGGGTCACTTGAAGCCCGCATCCGCGAGCTCGGCCTGCGTCGGGCCGACCTTATCGGGCCGGTCCCGGCCTATTTCCGACGTGTGCGAGGGGAATACCGGTGGATGGTGGTGATCCGCGCCTCCGATCCGACCCGCCTGCTCCCCGACGATTTGCCGCGCGGGTGGACGGTCGACATCGATCCAGTATCGCTGCTATGAGCCTCGACGGGCTGGAATTAGCCGACGAACGATGCTTTGAGAATGGATATTGAGGCCATAACCAATCACGATGAGCGGCAGAGCGATGAACGGTATGAACGACTCTGTGATGATTGACAATACGACGACGATA
This sequence comes from Anaerolineales bacterium, assembly GCA_048054495.1. GTDB lineage: Bacteria > Chloroflexota > Anaerolineae > Anaerolineales > E44-bin32 > JADFRG01. The sequence continues at coordinate 20,942 of JBGMQN010000012.1, read as the reverse complement.
AGGCTTGCGGGAGTCATCAGCCTTGCCGGAGCGCAACCGATGAGAGCAATGGTGGAATAAAACAGACCGAACGGTGAGGCAAGTAGTGCTGCCGCCCTGCCAATCTCCTTTGATTGAAACTGACCCCACACAAAGACCAACACTGCCACGACCAAAGCGACGGGGAAGAGAGCCGGGAATAGCTTCGTCAGGCTGAATACACCGGGGGTATTCGCTGCCGACAATACGAAATTCGATGGAAGGGAATTCCACCACTCGATTGGCCATCGGGGACTCCAGATTAACGGTAAACCCCAGATGAGGCCGGTTGCGAGAAGAAAACGGAGTGCGGTCTTCCTATCGTGTCTTAGCCACCCCAAGATATGCCAGGGCAGCAGAATTAGGGCCACTTGAGGTTTAAGCGTAATAAGCGCAGCCATGATTGGAGTTCGCCAATAATGAGGACCGATTCCACGTTCCAAGGACCAGAAAAGGAAGCCCATTTGACCGGATGAAAGAAGGTGCATGAACGGAGCGTAGGGCAGCCATTTCCAGAATGCTCGCCTGAATGCGAGAATCAAGAGACCAACATTAAGTGCGAGCCACAGTATCAAAGAGACTTTCTGGGGGAGTAAGGCGAAGATTGCAAGAAAGTAGGCGAAGGGCAATGGATAAAAGAAGTTGGCAACGCCGTACGGGCTGTGACCTTCCAGAATCGCGTTTCCTGCAGCCCAGAGTACGGAGAAGTCCCATCCAACCACTACATCACCGCCCTTTCGATGCCCCCCTCATTGTGGCCAATGAGATCGTTCATGCATATGATCCTCCGCTCCCAGCGGCCTACCTCATGTGCTTATACAGGGCATCGGCGATCTATCAATTCACAAACAAGTGCGCAGCGGATTTTCGGTTCTGGCGCGCGGTTCAACCCTAGAGCCGTACCGGTCGAAAATCCGTATTGCGATCGAAGGTGTCGATGCCCTCCGACCGCTTCAAGGCATTGACAACCCAGTAAGTGAGGGGGGTTGCCAGGGCTTCGTAGACGCTCTTGACCAGCCATTGAGAGAAAATAGCGATCACAAGCGCCGAAGGGGGCAGGATGCCGGAGAAGGCGACCGTTATGAAGATCAGCGAGTCGGCGCCCTGGCCCACGAGCGTCGATCCAATGGTACGCATCCATAGGTAGCGACCCTCGGTTCGCAGCTTCATCTTTGCCAGCACAAACGAGTTGAGAAACTCACCGACCAGGTACGCCAGAAACGAAGCCACCAGCAGCCGCGGTGTGAAACCCAGAATGGCTCGATAGGCCTGGTCGGCTTGCTCAGGATTCTCGTAGACGCCAGCGGTCCAGAACACCGCAGGCGGAAGCACACCCGCGATCCAGATGGCGATCACGGCCAGCAGGTTGCAGCCGAACGCGATCCAGATCGCCCGGCGCGCGGCCGAATACCCGTACACTTCCGTCAACACATCCCCCACGATATAAGCGACAGGGAAGAGCACGATGGCGGCCGGAAGCGTGAGCTCGATTGAATCGGAAAGGCGAAGCGCGATCAGCCGGACGGCGATGATATTGGAGACCACCAGGGAAGTGGCAAGTAGTGCGACGACCGCCGGATACCAGCGGCCCATCTAGTTGGAATTTGGTTCGGCGGCCGCATCCGATGCGGCTGGGGAATTCTCGGCGGACTTGGACCGAGGGTCGGATTCCGAGAGCATGTCCAGCGGATCACCACGCGAGGGAGAGGATCCACTTCGGCTGCCGTACTCTGCTTCTACCGTGATCCCGATCCCTCCGCGCACATTGAAGGCACCTTGTACCCAGCACCAGTGGGGCTCAAGCGCCTCAACCATGTCATCGAGAATGGTGTTCGTGACGTGTTCATGAAATACACCCTCGTTGCGGTACGACCACAGATATAGCTTGAACGATTTGGATTCGAGGATCCTTTCATTCGGGATGTACTCGACAGTAATCGTAGCAAAGTCTGGCTGTTCGGTTGCAGGGCAGACACAGGTGAATTCATCGGATTCCAGGCGCACCACATATCGGCGTCCGGGGTGATGGTTTGGAAAGGTTTCCAGCTGCTTGCCCGGCTGCGCTTTGCTGCCGAGCAGTGTCAATCCTTCTAGGTCGGACCCTTCGGTCACGTCGCCCTCTCCCAAGTGCTATTCAAAGATAGCGGAATGCGGGGAATCCTTCGATCCTCCTACTGGCGCGAAATCCGCCTCGCCATGTAGACTCGCTCGCCGGCCAATTGTATCAGCGGCATAAAGCTTGCAGGCTGCAAGCCATGGCCGTAAGCCCACTGACGATGAATTCCCACGCCCCTCGCGTCCTGGTTGTGGACGACGACGACTCCTACTGCACCATAATTCGGGAGCTGTTGGTCCGCAACGGCTATGAAGTGCGCGTGGCCTACAGCGTCGATGAGGCCCTGACCTTGCTGAAGGACGAACGCCCGGATCTCATACTCACCGACCTGATGATGCCCGAAGTGGATGGCATCACCTTTATCCGGCAACTGCGCGCCACACCTCCCCACTCGGAGATCCCAACCATCGTCGTAAGCGCGCTGGTTCTTGCCCGCGAGCGCGCGGCCGCGGCGCAGGCGGGCGCGGATGCATTCGTAGCTAAGCCATTCTCAATCAATCAGTTGCAGGCCACGATCCATGAGGTTGTTGGCGATTAGGCCATATCCTTGCATCAGAATCCAAGAGAGGCTGTCTCCAGCGGCTGGAGACAGCCTCTTTCCTTTGCCCAAAGGGCATCTACCGATTGTCGGGACACGAATTGAGCGCGGACAATAAGGAGTATGGCGGGAGTTTGTTGCTTGTGGGGCTGCCTCATTGGGCAGCTCCTTTACCTTAGAGATGCCTCCGCGTGGCCTCAGACCTTAGCCATACAGTAGATCGCGAATTGCATGCACCTGTCGACGAAGTCCATCGTCGCGTTCAATGAGATCCGATATTCGGCCATGGCCATACATGACGGTCGTATGATCCCTTCCCCCTAGTGCCTGACCGATCTTTGGTAGCGATGTGTCGGTTTCCTCCCGAATGAGGTACATGGCCACCTGGCGGGGCAAGGCAATCTGCCGCGTTCGCCGGCGCCCAAGCAGATCCTCCTCCGGTATCTGATACTGCTGCGCAACGGCCGAGATAATGCGGTCGGGTGTCATGCTCGCTGCGCGAGGCGCCACATCGCATAGGGCAGCTTCGATGGTCTCCTCATTCAGTGAAGCTCCGGTCAGATCCGAATAAGCGAGCGCGCGGGTCAGGGCACCCTCTAATTCACGGATGTTCCGCTGCGCGCGCCGGGCAATTAATTCGAGGTGCTCCTGCGATACGTACCGACCCTCGCGTTCCGCCTTTGCGCGCAGGATCGCGACCTTAGTTTCCAGATCCGGAGGTTGTATGTCCGCCGCCAGCCCCCACTCGAATCGGGACCGGAGGCGCTCCTCTAGCGTTACAAAGGCTTTGGGGGGTCGGTCTGAGGACAGAACGACCTGACGCTCCTGCCCGTGCAGGGCATTGAACGTATGGAAAAACTCTTCCTGGGTCGACTCCTTGCCTGCGATGAACTGCACATCATCCACCAGCAAGATATCAGCTTGACGATACCGCTCCCGAAATTCGGAGGTGTTGTGGGTGCGGATGGCATCGATCAGGTCGTTAGTGAATTCCTCGGACGAGACATACACTGCCTTGCGTCCCGCAGCGAGGCTGGCCCGCGTAATGGCGTGCAGCAGGTGGGTCTTTCCAAGGCCCACTCCCCCGTAAAGAAAGAGCGGATTGTATGGGCCGGCGGGGTGTTCTGCTACTGCAAGAGCCGCGGCATGCGCCAGCCGGTTGCTCTTTCCCACCACGAACGTTTCAAATGTGTATTTTGGATTCAGGTGATGGAGTGAGGGTGTGGGCTCTGCGACTGAGTTATGTAGCTCGCGCACCGCCTGCTCGGGGACGGCAGCGGCGCTCAACGCTTGAGGTTGCCAAACAACGAACCGCACATCGACCGTTCGACCCGCGATGCCGCCGAGAACCTGCTTGATTGTCGGTCGCATTCGATCGTCCAGCCAGTCGCGTGCAAATGCGTTCCTTACCCCGACGACAAACTCGCCGTCCTCATAGCTCAACAGCTCGGCGTCGCGGATCCAGGTTTCGAACTTGGCGCGTGGCATCTCTACTTGCAGCTGGCCCAAGGCCGCCTGCCAGAGTCGTTCCGCCTGCATCCCAACCTCCGTGGAAATTTGGTCTTCTTCTAAAGTGCCGCCGGGCTTTAGTTCCTGGAGAGGATCTGTCCCGCGCGAGGGAATTCGTTGTCCTGGCTTGCGGTTCGCATTCTAGCAGAAGGGCATAGCACGATCAATGCTCAGAGCCCACTCCAACCTAAAAAGATTCGAATCTTTAAGAACCTGCAATCTTAAGGAAAACCGGATGGATTAATTCACCGAGGCTGGCCAGACCGCAGCACTCATACCCAATATGGCGAGTTGTACCGAAGACTCTGGCCTAGATGTTGGGACTGCAAGCAGCCCGGCGGAGATTTCGCCTAAACCTTAAGACTTGCTTGCCGCGTCGGTCGAGCGAAGAGCTCAGGATGTAATCCCAATCTGGAGCATCCGTTGGCGCCAAAATGGCCGATTCTTCAAAGTCGTCTGATCGGACGCTCTCACTCTCCGGCCCATCAGGAACGGAGCGCGAACTCAAGCGCCTCGGAAAGGCCTGTCACCTCATGACGCTTCAGCTCCGAAGGCAGATCCAACCCTTGATCCGCGCCTTTGGGCAGCACCACTGAAGAGAAACCTAGCTTGGCCGCTTCGCGGAGCCGGGGCTCGAGGCGGGGCACTCGCCTGAGTTCTCCCGAGAGTCCGATCTCACCGATCAGTGCCAGATCGGGCGGGAGCGCTCGGTCGCGAGCGGAGGAGGCAATGGCGGCCGCCAGCGCAAGATCAGCCGCTGGCTCCTTGACCTGCAGCCCTCCCACGACATTGACGAAGATATCTTGATCCGACAACTGAATACCGACCCGGCGTGTAAGTACGGCGGTAATAATTAGCAGCCGGTTAGTGTCTACGCCGTTGGCCGTTCGCCGAGGATGGCCGAAGCTGGTGGGACTGGTGAGACCTTGTACCTCCACAAGAAGCGGGCGGGAGCCCTCCATCGTTACCGCGATGGCCGAGCCGGGAGCATCCGTGCGCCTCTCCGCCAAGAACGCCTCCGATGGATTGGCCACCTCCACCATCCCGGAGGTGCCCATTTTGAACACACCCACCTCGGTCGTTGCTCCGTAGCGATTCTTTGCTGATCGAAGCAGCCGATAGGAATGATAAGGATCCCCCTCCAGGTAAAGCACGGTGTCGACCAGATGTTCCAGCACTCGCGGTCCGGCAATCGCTCCTTCTTTTGTTACGTGGCCAACGAGAAATATGGCCACCCCCGATGATTTAGCGACCGCTTGCAGGCGGGAGGCACATGCGCGCACTTGAGAGATCGAGCCCGCGGCAGACTCGATGTCCGCGGATTGAGCCGTCTGGATCGAATCGATGATGGCCAACCTGGGCGCCACAGCCTTGATTTGTCCGATGATGCGATCCACATCGGTCTCCGTCGCCAGGTACAGATTCTCCGTCGATCGATCGCCGCTGGAGACGCGCAGCGCGCGGGATTTAATCTGCGCCACCGACTCCTCTCCAGAGAGGTAGAGCACCGGGCCACTCGTTGCCACATCCATGCTCACTTGCAGCAACAGTGTGGACTTCCCAATCCCAGGGTCACCGCCGATCAGCACCAGAGATCCAGGAACTACGCCCCCTCCAAGCACGCGCGCGAACTCAGCGTTCTCCAGTGGGAGCCTGGCCTCCGCGCCGTCCTCGATCTCGGTCAACCTCTTTGGGCCCAGGCCGGAGGCTGCAGCAACCGACGTTCCGAGCGCCTCCTCCACCATGCTGTTCCACTCTCCACATTGCGGACATCGACCCAGCGGCTTGGCAGCCGTGCGTCCACATTGTTGACAGACGTATTGAGTTCGGGTCTTTGCCATTCGCGAATTAGGCGTCTCGTCGGGGAACTGGATTATATCTAACCGGGAGGCTGGAGGGCAGCTCCCTCTGGCCCGGCTCACGGCGCAGGGAGAGTCCTCGAAGTCGAGACTATGTCTCTATTCTTTAGACTCGATCTGCAATTTCTCTATAATCGCAGAAATCGTGACTCGGAAGGAACGATAGTATGCCAATCCTAACCAATTACGCCCAATTCCACGGACGGCACTGGGAAACAGGCTCGGTCCACAACATTCTGGCCTATCAGGGCGTCGAGTTCCCCGAAACGGGTCAGGCAATCTCCGAAGCGATGCTGATGGGGATCAGCGGGGGTGCCGCGTTTGGGTACTTCGTCTTCGATTACAGGGATACCGACCCACATGTGTCCTTGCTTTCCCGAAACACATTCGACCCGCTGGACACGCTGCTGGAGCGGCTCGCGATCCCGCAGGACCTCTTCCACACCCCCGATCCCGGCAAAGGCGAGCGCAATCTCATAGAGGTCCTGGAGGGCGGTCGCCCCGCCATGGTTTGGGCGGACGTGTTTAGCCTGCCGTACAACGCCTTATCTCATGACGCGCAGATGTGGGCCATGATGCCCATCGTTGTCTATGGCTACGAGGGTAGCGAAGTTAACATCGCGGACCGCGCGGGCAGGCCGCTCTCCGTCACGGCGGAAGAAATGGCCTCCGCCAGAGCGCGGGTGAAATCCAATCAGGTCAATGATCGAAATCTGTACGCTGAGTTTTTAGACGAAACCGCCCTGATCTTGGGCAAACCCAAACTCAAGGTAGTCGGTGAGCAATTTCGAATGAGCAGCGACGCCTGGTGCAATCTGTCCGAGGCGCTGCTTCCCGATGAGGTCCCTCTTCTCAAAGAAGCAAAGGAGCTACTGCTGCTGAGACGTGATCTCTTCCTCAACGAGGGAGATCACACGTTAGATAAGATAGCAGCCACGAATGCACGGCTGCGAGAGATCCATGCTCTGGCCACGGATGAATTCCCGATGTCTGGCGAGGAAGTCACCGTGATGAGAGGGAGGCTCGCGGAGCAGGTGATGCAGATTTCCGATATCGAGCGGGAGGCGATCGGTCTGCTTCAGGCCGCCATGACATAGGCATGGGAACGATCCGATGGATCGAACTTCGGCAATCGGAAGGTGCGGAAGGCCAACGTCAGGCCCAGCGCCCGCAAACCAAAAAGGGCTGCCCATTTGGACAGCCCATACTTGACTGGATCAAGCGGAAGCTCAGCCGGCGGCTAGAGCCTCCTCTTGCTCTGGGGTGCCGTGCGTAAGAAACAGCTCGTCGTCGGCTGCGTCAATAAGTACCGTGTCACCGTCCTGAAATTCGCCGGTGAGCAACGCATCCGACAGCACATCCTCCACCTTGGCCTGGATCACCCTTTTAAGCGGCCGGGCTCCCATCTCGGGATCGTAGCCCAAGGTCGCCAGCAGCTCACGCGCCTCATCTGTGGAGCGCAGCTTCAAGCTGTGATCCACCAGCCGCCGCCCTACCTTGGCCAACTCCAGGTCCACGATGGCCTTGATCTGCTCCTTGCTTAGGGCATGGAAAACAATTATCGAGTCAACTCGATTGATGAATTCGGGACGAAATTCCTTCTTCAGCGCTTCAGTCAAGCGGCGATGCATTTCGTCGTAAGCCAGCCGCTCCTCCAAATCCTCGTCGAGCTGGGTAGCGAAACCTAACTGCGATTGATTGATGATCAGCTCCGCACCCAAGTTCGAGGTCATCACAATCAATGCATGTCGAAAGTCGACCTTGCGCCCGCGGGCATCGGTCAGCTGACCCTCTTCCATGATCTGAAGAAGCATATTGTGGACTTCGTTGTGTGCCTTTTCGATCTCGTCGAAAACAACGATGGAATACGGTCGCCTTCGGATGGACTCCGTCAGCTGTCCCGCATCCTCATACCCCACGTAGCCCGGAGGCGCACCTACCAAGCGGCTGACCGAGTGGCGCTCCATAAACTCCGACATATCGATCTGAATAAGCGCTTCATCGCTGCCGAACATGAAGTCGGCCAGCGCCTTGGTGAGTTCCGTCTTTCCCACTCCGGTCGGGCCGAGAAACACGAAGGAGCCGACCGGCCGCCTGGGATCCTTCAGCCCCGCGCGGGCCCTTCGGACTGCCTTGGCTATGGCCTCAATGGCCTCGTCCTGTCCGACGATCCGCTTGTGGAGTGCATCTTCCATTTGGAGCAAGCGTTCCGACTCCTCCTGGGCAATCTGCATGACCGGCACGCCGGTCCACATCGACAAGACTTCAGCGATATCTTCTGCGGTTACCTTAGGGCTGTCCTCGTTACGCTCCCACCCCAGGCGTAGCTGAGCCAGCTTCTCTTCCAGCTCGGTTTCCCGCTCCATGAGCTCCTGAGCATCGTCGTAACGCGCCTCTTCCATGGCCGATCCGTGGGCCTGGCGAGTCTCTTTCAATTCCGCCACCGCCTCTCGCAAGGAGCGCGCGACGGGGCTCTTATACATCCGCACCCTGGAGGCGGATTCGTCGATGAGGTCGATGGCCTTATCCGGCAGGTAGCGATCCGTCACATATCTGGAAGATAGGAGGGTTGCGGCTTCCAGCGCTTCATCTGTGATGACGAGCTTGTGATGGTCTTCATATCGCGCCCGAATTCCATGCAGGATTTCGATCGTCTCTTCAATGGTCGGCTCTTCGACGAATACTGGCTGGAAGCGACGCTCAAGAGCGGAATCGCTCTCGATGTACTTGCGGTACTCATCCTGCGTCGTGGCCCCAATGACCTGCAGCTCACCACGCGAGAGCGCCGGCTTCAATATGTTTGCAGCATCCACGGAGGAGCCTGCAGAGCCGGCGCCAACCAGCATGTGGACTTCGTCGATAAACAGTATGGCGCCGGATGATTTCAGCTCGTCGATGACCCGTTTGAGTCGCTCCTCGAACTGACCCCTATACATGGTGCCTGCAACGAGTGAGCCCACGTCCAGCTGGAGCACTCGTTTGCCAAGCAGCGGCTCAGGGGTCTCGCCGGCAACAATGCGCTGAGCGAGTCCTTCCGCGATAGCCGTCTTTCCGACACCCGGGTCACCGATCAAGGCGGGGTTGTTCTTTGTGCGCCTGGCCAGGATCTGTATGACCCGCTCGATCTCCATTTGGCGGCCGATAACCGGATCCAGCTTGGATTCTTCCGCCATTCCGGTCAGGTCAGACGCGAGTTGATCGATCATCGGCGTCTTGACTTGCTTTTCTTTGCGCTCTCGACTGGAAGATCGGCCGGCGTGCCGGGTAGGAGTCTCTTGAAGCGCTCGTCGCGTCTGGCGACGGATTTGCTCTGGGGTGATCCCAAGCCTGCGGAGCACGTCCATCCCCACGCCTTCGCCCTGTCGGACCATTCCGAGCAGCAGATGTTCGGTACCGATGTAGTGATGCCCCATGCGCCGGGCTTCCTCGATACCCATTTGAAGCACCTGTTCGGTTCCAGGCGCCAACTCGATGCGACTACTCGGGTTTCGTCCGACGCCAGTCAGGCGTTCGACCATCTCCTTGACCCTGGCCGGATCCAGCCCGAGGTCGCGCAACACGCGCCCGGCGATCCCACCTTCTTCTCGGATCAATCCGAGCAACAGATGTTCGGTGCCGATATAGTTATGATGCAAGCGCTCAGCCTCCTCGTGCGCCAGGCTGAGCACCCTTCTGGCCCTTTGTGTGAAGCGTTCCATCTTGTCGGCCAAGAACTATTCTCCCGGGAAGTACCTGTGGTTTTTCGATTTTACCAAAGAGTTCCTGTCGGCACGCCGAGGCAGGATTAACGTCCTATGAAGGGGTTCCGGCCCCTTCGGGCTCTCCGGAATTCGATTCCGTCCCCTCTACCATTTCGGTGAGCTCTTGCAGCCCGCGATCTTGCTCACCCGTTTCTTCGCCTTCATTTTCTACGAGGGCTGGCTCAAGATCCTCATCACCTTCACTTGCGGTCGGGATTTCGCTAATTGATTCGGATTCGGGCTCGTGGGTCCCAGCCTCGGGCTCCTCGGCAGGTTCTAGATTATCCAATTCACCTACCAGGGCTTCTTCCGCCTCTAATTCTGCGTCGAAGTCCGCCACGAGCTCTGTCCCTAGCTCCTCGCTCGTCTCCTGGACCGCAGCTTCCCAATCCGTTTCAGCGTAGTCGGAAGACTCCACCCGCTTCAGGCTCAATCCGATTCGATGTCGGATAGCGTCCACACGTATGACTCGCAGGGTCAGCACTTGCCCTTCCTGAACCACCTCGCTTGGGTGAGTGATATGTCGATCGGAGAGCTCCGAGATATGCACGAGCCCCTCGATGCCATAATCCTCCAGGCCCATCAGCTTGGCGAACGCCCCAAACTTCGTGAGTTTGGTGATCGTGCCTTCCACCAATTGGCCCTCATCGTACCGATCGAGGATCATCTCCCAGGGGTTTTCCTCAAGCTCCCGGACAGACAAACTGATGCGATTGCGTTCCGGGTCCACACCCAGCACTTTGACCTTCACCTCTTGCCCGACGCTGAGCACCTCGCGGGGATTGCTCACTCGTTTCCACGAGATCTCCGAGATGTGCACCAACCCATCCGCTCCACCAATGTCGACAAAGGCTCCAAAGTCAGCCAGGCTGATCACATGCCCGGTGCGAATCTCGCCGATCGCCAGCTCGGATATGAGACGTTCCTTGAGCGCTTCGCGCGCTTCGCGCGCAGCCGAACGCTCCGACAAGATCAGACGATTGCGTTGCCGGTCGACTTCGATGACCTTGGCCACCATATGCTCGCCAACCATCTTTCCCCAGCGGTCTTCGGGCGTCTCGCCATCCGCGCGCCGTCGGCGGGACAGGCTGACCTGCGAGGCTGGAACAAATCCTCGAAGTTGACCCATCTTGACGATGAGACCCCCTTTGTTGTATCCAGTGACCTCGCCCTCAAAGATTTCCTTCGACCCAAGCAGCTGCTCCGCCTCTTGCCAATCCTGCTCTTCTTCGGCACGCACCAGGGAAAGCTCAGGCGCGCCGCTGCGGCCGCCTGGGCGTATCACATACACATTGATTTCTTTTCCGACGTCTAGGGTTGCTCGCTGATCTTCGGGGAGTTGCTCAAGCTCTCGGGCGGAGATGACTCCTTCGGATTTTGCACCGATGTCTACCAAGACATCGGTTTCTGTTGCGCGCACTATGGTGCCGACGCGAATCTCGCCTCGCCTGGGCGTATTTAGCTCATAATCTTCAGAGTTAAGGAGCGCGGCCATCGGGTGAAGTTCGGCTTCGTCTTGACCCTCTGCATCACCCGCTGCGCTCTCCTTCTCCTCGTCTACCATGGACGGGATTTGCTCCGGCGGATCAGCCCACGGATTATAAAGGCGTTGATAGGGGTTGACAACCTATCGCCGAATCTCGTGCGGTATAATGCCGCGCGGCTCGCTATGGCCGAGTTTGAGGCCCAGGAAACTAGATTTGGCTCCCGTATATCCATTTACTGCAATCGTCGGTCAGGAGCGCATGCGACGTGCGCTGGTATTGAATGCCGTCAACCCGCGTATTGGCGGGGTCTTGATCCGCGGCGAACGGGGCACTGCCAAGTCCACTGCCGCACGGGCGCTTGCCGCTCTGCTTCCTGAGGTCAGAGTGGTAGCCGATTGCCGGTTCAGATGCAATCCCGAGCAGCCGACGACCTGGTGCACGGAGTGCCGTGAGCGTGCCGCTTCTGGCGAAGAGCTGCACACAGAAGTCTTCCGTACCTCATTTGTCGATCTGCCGGTTTCCGCAACTGAAGACCGGGTGGTCGGTACTCTAGATATCGAGCGTGCCATTAAAGAAGGTGAGCGGCATTTCGAACCGGGTGTGCTCGCTTCTGCAAACCGCGGCTTACTCTACATCGATGAGGTCAATCTGCTTGACGATCATGTCGTGGATCTACTGCTCGACTCCGCGGCCCTGGGTATGAACATCGTTGAACGAGAGGGCATTTCCTTCAGTCATCCCTCCCGATACATCCTGGTCGGTACCATGAATCCGGAAGAAGGAGACCTGAGGCCGCAGCTGCTCGATCGCTTTGCACTTTCGGTCGATATTCGAGGGCTTTCGGACCCCCGGGATCGGGTGGCCATCATGGAGCGCAATCTGGCCTTTGAGGAAGACCCGGTCGGCTTCCGAGAAGAGTGGATGGAGAGTGAACTAGAGCTCTCTCAACGGATCGAAACTGCACGGGAATGGGTCGACAACGTGAGCTACGAAGCAGTGAACCTTCACGCCATCGCCGCTCTCACCTCCTCACTGCATGTCGACGGCCATCGAGCGGACCTGGTGATCTTGAAAGCCGCCAAGGCTCATGCCGCCTTTGAGGGCCGACGGGCGATCGATGAAACAGATATCGCCCGCGCGGCGGAGCTGGCGCTTCCTCATCGGCTCAGGCGCGGTCCGTTCCAGCAGGCCGAGATCAAGCTCACCGATCTGGAGGATCGGATCGAGCAGATCCAGAATCAGGCCGGTGGTTCGGCTCAGTCGGAGCCCGAACCACTGAAAGATCAGGAGCCGGACCGAAAAAAAGTCAGCGCCGGGGCGTAACCCAGGAACCCGAGCAAGAGAGCAAAGAGCTCGGCCAGGCCAGTCCCGCCGAACAAACCGTCGTTGACTCCCTCAGCGCCCGCTGGTGGGAGGGCGGTGATGATGTGAAGGTCGGTGCCGCGTTTATCCCCCGGCGGCTGCAAAATCCCATAGACCGCATGACCCGCAAGCAAGGTGGCCGCAGAACGCTCACGCGGTCGGATCGGAAGCGCGGCCGATACATTGCCGCGCGGCCGGCGGAGGACCACACCTCCGACATCGCATTTGACGCCACCATCCGCGCCGCTGCTCCTCACCAGAAACATCGAACGAAAAAGCACGTGGCGTTTGCCATCCGACCCTCAGATCTATTCCGCAAGGTACGCGTTCGGAAGGCCTCTAATTTGATCCTGTTTGTGGTCGATGCCTCGTGGTCGATGGCGGTCGCCGAGCGCATGTCGGCCACCAAGGGCGCCATACTCTCGCTGCTCAACGATGCCTACCAGCGTCGGGATCGTGTGGGACTGGTCGTATTTCAGAAAGACCGCGCGCTGACTGTGCTGCCCCCCACGAACTCAATCCATCTGGCACAGCACGCCCTGGCGGACATCCCGGTGGGTGGGAAAACGCCACTGTCCGCGGGACTGACCCTGGCCCTCGAAACATTCTCGAAGGAGAAGCTGAGTCGTCCGGAGGTCCTGCCGTTGATGGTATTGCTAACCGATGGGGCCGGAAATGTCTCGCTGGGGGATTTGCCGCCTCAGGAGGAAGCCATGTTTGTAGCGGACCGGCTTCGCAAGAGCGAGATTCGCGCGGTAGTGATCAACATGGAGCACGCGGCTTTCGATCAAGGGTTGGCCACCGCCATAGCCGACCGATTGGGCGCCCCCTGCTACACGCTGCAGGAACTCAAGGCCGAGCACCTCTACCACACGGTAAGGCAAGAGACGGAAACCGCTTCGGGCTAACTTGCGAGCTTTCGTCGCAGGCGATGGATGCGATGCTCAGTCTCGGCAATGCGCTGTTCTCGCCTCCATCCTTTCGGCCAGGTTTCCACGACATTCAGCGCGACTTCGGCCCACTCCAGAGCCTCGGTCAGAGACCTGGTCTCCCACTCGTAATACATCGCCAGCTCGATGCAGGGAGACGGGTCATCCGGAGCCGTGCGGTGCCATTTTTCCCATGTGAATAGCGCCTCCGGCCTCCGGTCCTGACGCTTGAGCAGCAAGCTCAGGTGTTTGAGCGCCGCCGCATGCAGCGCGTCATTCGGAGCTCCGCTCACGGCCGCTCCGTAGGCCGCTTCTGCCTCCGAAATTCGCCCGGCCGCCTCGTGCCAGCGGGCCACAGCCAAAGCCTCTCCTCCTGAGAGCCCCGTTGGATCCGGCAACCGATGCCGGTCCAGGACAACCGATGAAAGCCCGACTAGGGATAGGATGTCGATAGCGTTGTGATAAATCACGCGCGCCATGCCGGAGGCATCGCCCGTCCTTAGATAGTCCAGGTACATTCCCGGAATCAGCTCGCCTGGCACGTCTTCTTGCGTTCGTTCAACTTGGAGCACATGCCGCTCCAGCGTGTTGAGCCGGCAGTTGACCAGGGTCTTGCTCCATAGTCGGCGCGAGGGATACAGCAGATCGAGATGCGGCCGGGCCGAGACCTTCCAACGATCGCGCAGGGCGATGGTATAGCGCGATTCAAGTACAGGCAGGTCAAACCTCCGCCCGTTGAAGGTCACAATCCCCTCCACGCCCTGGAAATCGGCGCGCAATAGCTTCAACGCGGCCGCCTCCTCCTCTGGATCGCGCAGGAAGTACTGCCGCAGGTTGAACTCTCCCTCCTGAAAAGAGCCTAAGCCGATGAGAAAACCCAGGGTACCCGCCCCTCCCGAGAGACCGGTCGTCTCGATATCGACGAAGCCCCAGCGCCGGATCTTCGAACGCTCAAGACCCGCATCGTTGGCCACCTCCGCTGCCAGACCTGGCGCATAGGACAGCACATCCTGCAGCGAGGCGCGTCCATGCCGATAGTCGGCCGCGTAGCGGGTGTCGATTCGGTAGGCGAGACCCTCCGCCGTGTCAACTTCCTCGCCCGGCGGCAAGTCCTGGACCCCGCGGCTGCGAGTGCGAGGCTGCGGGCGCGATCGTCCACGCTCAAGCCGCTCAAGGCGTCGTCTCAGGTCACTGGACATGTGACCTCGATCCCAATCCAGACATGCAGGTGCAGGTGATGATTGTCACTACCCTCCCTGACATTCATCAGTGATGGACTTTCTCCCCGAACGTTATTATAGGTTCGGAGACGGAGCACACACGCTCCGTCCTCCTTTGGCGATCGCCTCCACCGGAAAATCTCCTCACCGCACCGGTGGAGGCAGTTTTTAATACGGCAACTGCCGATCGCCAAGTCCCGTACCCCTCGACAGGCGGCGAGTCGGAGGATAGTTGACCCATACTCTCTAGAGAATTCGAATGTCAGGAAGGAAGTCATCAGTATCGCCTGACTTTCGACATTCCCCGTACACCAACAGCCGGCGCTAACATAGGGTCGGAGACGGAGCTCTCACGCTCAGTCCTCCTTTGGCAAACGCCTCCACTGGGTTTCTCCCTCACCGCCCCGGTGGAGGCGATACTTATTCTGCTGTTTTACTCCAGGGGTTCGGCGATGGGCAGCACGACCGTAAAGGTCGTTCCCTCACCTAAAGCGGACTCAACCCAAATTCGACCGTCATGGTTGTCCACGATAGACTTGACGATCGAGAGACCAAGTCCCGTTCCAGGTAGATCCTCGGGCGCGTTGCTGGCCCGAAAGAACTTATCAAATAGGTACGGCTGATCGGCAGTCGGTATTCCGGGACCAGAATCTCGCACGCGCAGGATCACCTGGTCCCTTTCCCCCTCGCCTTCGATCTGTACGAAGCCTCCGGGAGGGGTGTATTTGACCGCATTGTCGAGCAGATTGCCGATCATTTGTCTAAGCCGGATGGGGGCTCCGAGGACCATCGGTAATTCTTCGGGAAGGTCCGAACCCAGGATCAGCCCCTTACTTTCCGCAGCGCTTCGCATGCTTTCAAGCGCATAGCGCGCCAGCACCATGATGGGCGTATTCTCTTTGGCCTCGTCCAAGCCCGCCTCGATTCGCCCCAGGTCCAGCAGATTGCTCACCAGGTCCGTGATCTGACTCACACTGAGTTGAACGCGACGAATGAACTCCCTCTGCTGCTCATTCAACCCGCCGGAACGTTCGATCAGTTCGATATAGCCGAGTATGGCCGTCAGGGGAGAGCGCAAGTCGTGCGAGACCGTTGTGACGAATTCCGACTTGATGCGATCCAGTTCCTTCAGATGCGTGATGTCCTGCATCACGATTGCTTGCCCAATGCCTTCGATGGGAGTCCGTTGGGCGTTGAAAACCCTGCCGTCTTCGAGTTCTACTTCCTCTCTCTTCGAAACTCCGGCCGAGGCACGCAACAAGGCCAATACCCTTGGGTCCTTGATGATCTCGTTGACCGAGCGACCGTTCCAATTTCCGTTCACCCCAAAGGCCTCACGCGCGGTCTGATTCATGATCAGCAATCGGTTTTCTGGATCGACAACGAGCACGCCATTTTCGACGCGTGCCAATATTGTTTCCAGCTTTCGGCGCTCCGCCTCTGAGCTGTTGAACAGGCGCGCGTTCTCGATAGCGATGGCCGCATAGTCTGCCATGGCGGTCATGATCGTTACGTCCTGGTGAGTCAACGTGCGCCCCGCCTTGCGATTATCAACGCCTAAAACACCGATCGTTCGGCCGCGTGCATTTAACGGCACGTAAATCAGGGAATGAACCAGGTAAGAGGTCTTGATCTTCTGCGGCGTCTGCTCATCCAGCAGCACAGGCTCACCCGACTCGATGGCATGGCCCGCCAGCGAGTCTTCGACTTGCAGCCGAAACGTACGCGCGAAGACCTCATCAAAGTTTTTCGAGGCCCGCATATAGAGCTCGCCCGTCGCCTCATCGATAAGCAGCAGGCTGCCTTCTTCCGCTCCGGTCAGCCGCACCGCCTCATCCACTACTGCCGTCAGCACCTCGTTATGATTCAACATGGCGGTAACGGTGCGACCTATCAGCGCAAGGGTTTCGAATTCCTCCAGTCTGCGTTTCAGGGTCTCGGCCATCGCACTGGCATTCGTCTGGGTCTCGATGATCTCCATCCATCGCCTTCGCTGGGAGAGCGCCCTGCCCACTGCCGCGAGCATGAGCTCCGCTTCAAAAGGTTTGGACAGGAAATCAAAGGCCCCGGCCCGCATGGCCTCCACCGCCAGCATCTCGTTGGGCGCACTGGTCATCATGATGACTGGGGGATGGGGTAGATCTGAGCAGATGCGCCGGACCAATTCGAGGCCGGTCAGATTCGGCATCTGAAAGTCGGTGATCACGACATCCGGCTCAATCTCCTTCGCCAGCGTGAGTGCCGACATCCCATCACCGACGGTTTGCACCTCATAGCCCGCGGGGCCTAACACCGCCTCTTCCAGGAAAATGCGGACGTCCGGACTGTCATCCGCGACGAGTATCAGGGGTTTGTCCATAATTGGTTTCCGAGGAGGGTGCATGAAGCTTGCCAGCGGCTAGATCCTAGCATGCTCCCATACGCGCGAACATGGTACCCGTGTCGATGGCAGCGCTCAGGCAGTTGGAGAGGGCGCGGTCGCGGCCTGGAGCTGAGGCATCTCGTCCAGTTCCTGCAGCATGGTTTCGAGATCGCCGCTCAGAACCTGGAGCCGCTTGCGCTGGGAGGGGTGTTCCGAATTTTCCAGCAGGTCGGGGATCTGTTCCTTTAATCCCTTAAGCTCATCGCGCACCCGCTCCACCCATGCCACCTGATCTTGCATGCCGGTGCGAGTCTCATCCACCACTTCCTGCAGCTGCTCTGCCCGGCCCGTGAGGGCCTGAAACAGTCGCGAGTTGATCAGCGAAATGGACGCATAGTCGGAGAGTGCTTCCAACATTCGCTGATTTGGCTCCGTAAACGGCTTGTCCTCTTCTCGGGCGACGGTGATCACTCCGATGGCTTCCTCGCGCGCTTTGATCGGGACGATCAGGGCCACCTTCGCGAAGCGAGCTAGTTTGAATTGCTGCAGTCCGTCGCCGTGAATGCTGAGCGTCTCTGCGGAGAGCATGACCAGGGAGCTCACGCCGTCATCCCACGGTTGATGGAGCTTGTTTGCTAGCGCTTGCGGCATTCCGCGCTGCGCGCGCATGTACAGGTGGCCGCTGTCTTCGTCCAGGAGCAGCACCCACCCCATGTCCGCATTTGTTACGTTAAGGCTGCTCAGCATCAACTTATCGAATAGGTCGCGCTGATTCGTGGTAGAAGTTACGGCTTTTCCAATCCCGTAGATGGTGGTGAGTTCCCGCACCCGCTGCTCGAGTTGGCGATGGCTGTCCGCCAGCTCAGCTGCAAGCTGCTTGGTTTCGTGGCTCAGACGGACTTCTTTCAGGGAACGCTCAATGGCTGCCAGCACTTCGGCCTCGCGCAGCGGCTTGACCAAGTAGTCTTTAGCGCCCAGTCGGAACGCCTGGATTGCGTCCGCCTCCTGGCCCTCCCCCGCCGTGACCAGCACGGGAACGTCCAGGCCCTGCGATCGCAACGCGACCAGTAGATCCTTTCCACTTAGACCGGGGAGCATGAGACTGGCTACGATCAGATCCGGTGAGAACGAGACCGCCTGCTGGATGGCGGCGCCGGCTTCGTTCGCGGTTGCTACTTCGTATCCCAGCGGCTCCAGTACCTGGCGCGACATCAGATCCAGCACATCGGGATCTTCATCTACGATAAGCACACGCTCGGTTGCCGGAGAGGGGCTCACTCTCGATATGATAGCACCGTATTTAGGCGGCGAGCATCCGTGCGATAGTGCGGGAGGAGGGCGATAAGAGTTTCGTTAGATCTACCTTCGTCAGCTTGACTCTCAATTCGGCCGCCCATTAGAATCCCTAGGGATGGAATACAAGGATTACTACAAGATCCTCGGCGTGAGCCGCAGTGCAGATGAGAAAGAGATCAAGAGCGCCTATCGGCAGCTCGCACTGAAATACCATCCGGATAAGAACCCGGATTCCGAAGAGCATTTTAAGGAGATCAACGAAGCCTACGAGGTGCTTGGCGATGCCAAGAAGCGCTCCAAGTACGATCAGCTCGGCTCCTCCTACCGGACCTGGGAGCGGGCCGGCCGCGCACCCGGTGGGTTTGATTGGTCGCAGTGGGCATCGGGTGCTCCGAGAGGGACTCGAGTCGAGGTGGGCGATTTTGGGGATCTCTTCGGAGGAGGCGGCTTCTCAGATTTCTTCAATTCCGTCTTTGGGATGGGAGCACAGGCCCGCTCTCGTTCGAGGGGACGGGACCTGGAGCAGCCCATCACGATCTCGCTAATGGAAGCCTATAGGGGGACCACTCGCACGTTCAGCCTCAATGGACGAAAACTAGAGGTGGACATTCCACCGGGTTCCAAGACCGGAACCCGCGTCCGTGTTTCTGGCCAGGGGGAGCGCAGCACGGGCCAGTCAGGCGACCTGTATCTCAAGGTGCGTGTGCAGGACATGCCCGGGGTCAAGAGAAAGGGCGACAACCTGCTCGTGGAGGTAGATACCGATCTGTACATCGCTATTCTGGGCGGGGAAGTCGAAGTGAGTACATTGGGAGGGCCGGTGATGCTGAAGATCCCCGCCGGCAGTCAGCCGGGCCGCATGTTCCGCCTACGTGGCCGCGGCATGCCAAAGCTGCGCAACCCGGATCAACATGGAGACCTTCTAGCCAAAGTCAAAATTTCTTTGCCGAAGAAATTAAGCAAGGAAGAACGCAAACTCTTCGAGCAGCTAGCCAGGCTCCGCGAATCCTGACCTGAATCCCACCCCCGAGGTAAATGGAAACCCCTTCATGAAACGCATAACTCTACTCATCTCTGTTCTGGGAATCGCGGCGCTGGCCTGCACGGTGCTCCCCTCACTCGCTACATCGGTACGATCGCCTACCGCCCCACCGGCGCCGACTTTGGAAGCTCCGACCGTTGTTTCTGACATTCCACAGAATGTATTCTCTCCGCCGGACAACCTCGTAGATCTCTACAACCGCGTGAACCCGGGCGTGGTTACCATCTACACTTTCGCGGCCTCCCTACCGAACACCATTCCGTTGGGCCAGGGATCGGGCTTCGTCATCGATACTGAGGGTCATATCGTGACCAATCAGCACGTCATCGATGGCGCCGAAGAGATCGAAGTGGACTTTCCCTCTGGGTTCAAGGCCTGGGGAACGCTGGTCGGAACCGATCCGGACTCCGATCTGGCCGTTTTGAAAGTAGATGCGCCGCCGGAGGAGCTATTCCCAATACCGCTTGGAGATTCTGACGAGGTCGAAGTCGGAGAGTTCGTCGTGGCCATCGGAAACCCCTTTGGATTGTCCGGTTCCATGACAGTGGGAGTCGTCTCGGCCATTGGCCGCGTGCTTCAATCCGAACGCGCGGCACCCGGGGGTGGATCGTTTAGCGCAGGCGATTTGATCCAGACCGACGCGGCCATCAACCCTGGCAACTCCGGGGGTCCATTGCTCAACCTGCAGGGCCAGGTAATCGGCGTTAATCGTGCCATCACAACCGAGAGTTTCACGGTCTCCGGCAGCGCCTCAAACTCCGGCGTCGGTTTCGCAGTTCCAGTTAACATCGTGCGAAGGGTCGTGCCGGCGCTGATCCAGACCGGAGGTTATGACTATCCCTATCTGGGTATCACTAGCCTGGGTGACGGCTCATTGAATCTAAGGCAGCTGGATTTCCTGGAGCTTCCATCCCGCGTAATCGGCGTTTACGTTACCTGCGTGGTTAACGGCGGGCCAGCCCATCGAGCCGGAATTCGAGGCGCGGGCGCCTGCGGAGCTCCCGACACTTCAGCAGGCGGGGATCTCATCATTGCTATCGACGGACAATCCATCTTCACCTTCAGTGACCTAATCTCATATCTGGTTACGGAGGCCAATGTTGGCGAGGTCGTTACGCTCACCGTGTTGCGAGATGGTGAAGTTGTCGATCTTCCGCTGACTCTGGAGCCCCGGCCTTAATTCAAGCCTAATCCGGCTCCCGAGCCGCGGATCAGAAGCAGGCCTCCATCAAAGCATGTCATTGCGAGCGTAGCGAAGCAATCTCCACCTGCTTGTTGGAGACTGCTTCGTCGTTGCACTCCTCGCAGTGACCTATCGTGGAAGCCCGCAAATCGTGTGAAGAGCAGCAGGCCTCCATCAAAGCATGTCATTGCGAGCGTAGCGAAGCAATCTCCACCTGCGTGTTGGAAGCGGTCCGCCTACTCCCCGGATTGCTCGCGTTCGATTTCCAGCAATGTATTGGC
>JBGMQN010000022.1:3678-8920 GCA_048054495.1 Anaerolineales bacterium | reverse complement strand
AAATCGCCGAGCATCGACTACTTCGAGAGCAAGCATCGAGCCGCGCCTTCTACGTAAGAATGCCTATGCTCGGCAATGAGTCGTCGCGCATTCCCTTCCAAATATGGATGGTCAAGATACGTTCTTCCGCCTTTGACCGCACGATTGTTCTGTGCAGACTCGTAGGATTAGGGTTGTATCGCGACCGGGTCAGGCTCACTCAACATCGGTAGCGATTCGAAGGTACCCCAAGTAAGTTCCAGGGCCTGACACCTGGCAACCTCCACCACTCGGACTCGCCGCGCACGGATATCTATCTATGCGCGGCGATGTCGTTATAGCCAAACGTACCGAAAACACCCAGGTTGAGCATCCGAGCAAGGCAAGCAAACCTGGGTCCTTGGCGCGAGGATGCGCAAACCCCAGATCCCCTACGTAAGATTGCGCAGACCCATCGGCTCGCCCAGCTTACCGTTTCAGGTATGATTTGGCTCGTTGCTACCAGCGATACAGAACGAGGGGACATCCACGGCCTCGGCTTGAGACTTCCCCGGAGAAACCGGCAAATCAGCAGTTCATGGAATCACCAGACGTTATATTTCTGATCCCTTACGTTCTGTCCGCGAGCACTTCCATCGCGATCGCCATTTACGCGTGGGGACGCTCCATGGAGGGCTCCCGTCAATTCGCAGTACTGGCGACCGCTCAGTCCGTCGCAACCCTTGGCTACATCGCCGAGCTGGCGAGCGCGAGCCTGCAGGCAAAGATTTTCTGGGAGAACATCCAGACCATCGCCCTACTGGTGTGGCCGGTGGCCTTTCTGGTGTTCGCTCTGCGATTTACCGGACGTACGCTACCGAAGCGCAAGATCGCCTTGGTCGCCCTGGCCACTCCCTACGTCGTCTTTCTATTACTTGTGTTTACTGATCCGCTCCACGGTCTCGTGAGAGTGGATCCTCATCTCGAGCCGGGCGAACCTTTCACCGCTCTGTTCTTCGGCTATACCCCCTCGATCTATATCATCGCTCTCTACTCGTATGGCTTCATCATCGCCGCGCTGTACCTCCTTGGCAAGAAGTTCATTGATCCATCCCCCTTATATCGCGGCCAGGTCGGAACGGTCATCGTGGGCACGATGATACCGGTGGTGGTGGGCGCGCTCGCCGCAGCCGGGATGCGCCTGACCTTTCAGCGAGATCCCACACCGATCACGTTCGCTCTAGGCAATCTTGTCGTCGCCTGGGGCCTCTATCGCTACCGGCTATTTGATCTCGTCCCGGTAGCACGGGACAGCCTTGTAGAAAGCATGCGTGAGGGAGTCGTCGTACTTGATCTCCATAATCGTATCGTCGACTTGAACCCGGCCGCCAGAGAATTGCTGGGGAGGAGGGCTGCGAACCTGGTTGGCAAGCCGGCCGAGTCTGCTCTGGCTCCTTGGCCTGAATTGCTTGAGGCGACGGCTGGCGCAGACCCCGCACGCTTCGAAATGAAGGTGAAGCGTGGGGCGAAAGTCAGGGTTCTTGAAGCAAGGCTGGAATCTGTCGATGAGCGGCGTGGGCTTCCGGGCGGCCGAATGCTGGTACTTTGGGATGTCTCGGAACGAACCCGAGTCGAGAGAGAACTAACGAGGCACCGTCAAGAGCTCGAAGCAATTGTTGCAGAACGCACAAAGGAGCTGACGGAAACCAACCGTCGGCTGTCAACGGAAGTAGAGGAGCGGAAGCGGGCCCAGGAGGATCTTGGATCCAGCGAGACTCGGCTCATGGACTTCCTGAACGCTCTCCCGATGGGTGTGGTTGTCCATGACCCAGATACGAAGTTGCTCTACGTGAATAAGCGTGCTCTCAGGATGTTCGGAATCTCTGCGGAAGCTGCGCGAGACCTTGATCCGATGAACGAGCGGATGCTCGAAGACGCCGTCAAGGAATTTCCGATTTATCTAGCAGGAACTGGCGAACCCTACCCGAACGAGCGATCTCCGGTCCAGCTTGCACTTATGGGCGAGCAGGTTCGAGCCGATGATATCGAAGTTGCGGTCGACGGCCAAATGGTTCCCCTGGAAGTACTTGCCAGCCCAATCTATGACGACAAAGGAAGGGTGCAATTCGCGGTCACTGCTTTCCAAGACATCGGCGACCGCGTGCGTCTCCAAGGCACGCTTGACGCGATCTACAAGCTCGGTAGGGACCTAGCGCTCATCCCCGATGAAGAGGCCATTGGTCGGCGGGTCGTTGAGGAGGTCCACCATCTCCTTGACTTCGAGCTGGTGGGACTAGGCCTTGCGGACCATCCCACCGGCCAGCTGATTTATGGGGCCAGCATCCTGGGCATCGATGAATTTGAGGGCGTACTGCGATTGCCTTTGGATGGGGAGAAGCCCAAGAGCATCAGTGCACATGTTTATCGAACGGGGGAACCCATGAATGTGCCCGATGTTTCCAAGGAGCCGCTCTATCACAAGCAGACACAGGAGTGGGAGGGCCGCTCGGAACTCTGCGTGCCAATACGAGTGGGGGATCGAATCCTAGGCGTCGTGAACGCCGAAAGCCGGGACCTGAATCGATTTAGCCGAGACGATGAGAAACTACTGCAGACCCTGGCAGACCAGTGTGGGGTCGCCGTGGAGAATGCCAGGTTGTATGCGAAGGTGAAGGAAGAGCTGATTGAGCGCCGGCGCATTGAGCGACAGCTCCAACAACATCAGGAGCAGCTCGAAGAACAAGTGATGGTGCGAACGGCCAAGCTGAGTGAAGCTAGCGAACGACTGGCGACCCTCAATGATGCGAGCCGCGTCCTGGGAGTTGTTAGCACCGATCCCGAGCAGATCTATGAAGCGATCCATAGGGCAGTGTCATGGCTGATGCCGGCTCAGATATTCTCGATCACCATATTGGACCAACAGAATGGCCTTGCGGAAGATGTCTATGTTGCTAACCAGCAGGGCCCGAACAGCGAAAATCAATACACCCTCAGCAGATCGTTCGCCGATTACATGCTGCACTTGGGCCAATCGCTGCGGATCGAAGATGTTCAGCTATTTTCGGAGAAGGTCAGCCCCATTTCCGGATTCCTTCGAGAGAACACACGATCTGCTCTCGCCGTGCTGCTCCCCGGCGCCGAAAAACCGATGGGCGTCATGCTTGCGCAGTGTGATGCCTGCGACGGGTACTCTGAGGAAGATGTAAAGATCCTGGAAATGCTGGCCGCGCACGCCGCCACTGCGATCGAAAATGCGCAGCTCTATAGGGTGGCGCAACGCGCCGCGGCGGACGAGGAACGGCAGCGTCTGGCGCGACACTTGCACGATTCGGTGACTCAATCCCTGTACAGTCTGACGCTGATGACAAACGGCTGGGCCGCAATGTCGGAGAAGGGCGAGTTGAAAAACCCAGCCGATTCCTTCCGGCAGCTCGAACGGCTGGGCGTGCAGGCCCTCAGCGAGATGCGACTGCTGATCCACCAGATGCGACCGCCGGTATTGGAGGAGACGGGCCTGATCGGCGCATTGCAGGAACGGCTCGAAGCGGTGGAGCACCGCGTGGGTCTGGAGACCCAGCTTGTCACCGAAGGCGATGTTGAAGGGCTACCGAGACAAGTAGAGGAGGAGTTATTCCATATCACGCAAGAGGCGCTGAACAATGCGCTACGGCATGCCGATGCCTCGAATATCTGGGTCCGGCTTGCGGTCGTGAATGGCTCGGCACGCTTGGCTATAGAAGATGATGGTTGCGGATTCGACCCGGCCAACGAAAATGGAGGTCTGGGCCTCACTACCATGCGCGAACGCGCCGAGAGCGTGGGCGGAGAATTGAAGTTGGCTACTGGAAGCGGCAAGGGAACCGTGGTAGAAGTACTGCTTGCGCTGAGCCAGGTTCGTAAGGAGCATTTATGACGGATACCATCCGCATCGTGATCGCAGACGATCACCCGATCGTTCGCCAGGGATTGAGAGTGGCGCTCGGAGCCCAGGACGACCTGGAGCTAGTTGGAGAGGCGTCCAACGGGGCCGAAGCGGTAGAACTGGCCAGAACATTGGAGCCCGACGTGATAATCATGGATCTGCAGATGCCGATCAAAGACGGCATCACAGCCATCCAGGAAATCACACACGAGAATGAGGATGCCAGCATTCTGGTGCTGACCAGCTTCCCAGAAGACAAGAACGTTTTCCGCGCCATAAAGGCGGGAGCGATGGGGTTCCTGCTGAAGGAGGCGCCTCCCGAGGAATTGCTGGCATCCATTCGCACCGTCCACAGTGGCGAGGCCGCATTGCATCCGACGATTGCTCGGAAATTGATCCAGGAAGTCAAAGCACCCTCTGATGTTCGCTCTTCGCTGGATCCTCTAACCCCGCGTGAGATGGATGTGCTCAATTGCCTGGCGCGCGGTCTTTCGAATCGCGAGATCGCGGTGGAACTGACGGTATCCGTGAGGACGGTGACAACTCATATGCGGAACATCCTGGACAAGCTGCACGTCTCCAATCGCACGCAGGCCGCACTCTACGCGCTCGAACACGGGGTTCGGCCGAGCTAGCATCCATCCCCTCATCGCATTTAGGCATTTCTGCGTAGCCTCTAGGCGAGGCTCCCTACCTCCACAATCGGCAAATAAAATACGTAGGTCCTGTGATGCCTGCCACGCCGTTCCGTGGCATCTTATTATTGTGGAGCAACCGCAGTCAGTGGATGGGGGATCATCCGCCTCGATCGCGCTTGTGGCGCCGAAGTGGCTGCAGGAGGCGCTTCAGGTTCTTTTTGACGGAACCTCAGGCGTTTTGCTGATCGCCAGCGCCACGGATGTCGATAGCCTCACAATGCAGGAGATGGATGCCGCGCCCGATTTCGTGCTGCTGGACGCCGATCGGGATAATTCGATCGCGGTTTCTGAGGTCGACCGGATCTTACAGGCCTGGCCAAAAACGGAGTGTGTTGCACTGGTCGACAATACCAGTCAGATTCAGCTCCTGAAAGAAGCGGGGGCCAGCCTGACTCTATTGAAGGGAGCCTCCCCACAGCGATTGAGGGAGGTATTTCAAGCCCTCGCGGAACACAAGCTCCGCAGTGAGTTCACAACCCGGCCTCTGACCCCTCGGCTATAATCGGGCCGTCAGGGTAGTAGCAGGGCAGACCCGAATCCTGCGCCTGCCGCGCTTGCGAATTCCGACGCGGATCGCATACCCAACCTGGCACCGTAGCTCAGTTGGAAGAGCAGGGGACTCATAAGCCCTTGGTCGCGTGTTCAAGTCACGCCGGTGCCACCA
>JBGMQN010000022.1:0-3578 GCA_048054495.1 Anaerolineales bacterium | reverse complement strand
ACGTTCTTAACCCTCTGCGGTTGGGCGCTCGCTGAGTTCTATGGATACTTCGATTTGCTGCGCGTCTCGAAGCACGCTGAGTGTGATGGTTTGGCCAACGCTCGTTTCGTCCGTGATGTAGGTGAGCAAGTCCTCAAAATCGCGGATTTCGACGCCATCCACGCTGGTGATGAGATCACCCTCGCCACCGTCCTGGCCTCTAAGGCCGGCCTCGGAGGCGGGACCTCCCTCAAGCACGCTAACAATCAGAATCCCCAATTGATCCTGATTCAGGTCTAATTCCTGCCGAATCTGTGAATTCAGATCTGTGCCGGCAATTCCCAACCAGGGATGGGGGAAGCTGCCGCGCTCGATGAGGACAGGTACGATTCGACCCACCGCGTCGGAAGGGACCGCAAATCCCACGCCGCTGAATTGCCTTACGGGCGATTCGATAGCGGTGTTGATGCCGACCACTTCGCCGGCAAGGTTCAAGAGCGGGCCTCCGGAGTTGCCGGGATTGATCGCAGTATCCGTCTGAATGACGCTTGGAATGCTGAATTGCCCTCCACCCGCGATTTGGGCCTGAGAAGGAAGGGTGCGACCCAGCGCGCTGACGATGCCGGTGGTCATGGTTCCCTGCAGCCCGAATGGATTGCCAATCGCAACCACTTGCTCGCCCACGCGCAATGCATCCGAGTCCCCGAGGGACAGCGGCAGGATTCCCTCGGGAAGATCCTCGACCAAGATTACGGCCAGATCGCTGCCGGGATCGGTCCCCACAATCTCGGCCACGGAACTGCTGCCGTCGGCGAAGATCACGGTCAGCGATTCGGCCCCGCTCACCACGTGGAAGTTTGTTACGATGCGGCCTAATTCGTCAAATAGGAAGCCGGATCCCTGACCGAACTGGAGCTGGTCCTCCTGGAATGAGTTTCCGACTTGCTGCTGCACCTGAATGTTTACCACGGCGGGGTTTACGGCTTCATACAGCTCTACCAGCCGCTCTCCCAGATCGCTGGTTACAATGATCTGCTCCGTGATCCGATCCTCCGTCTGCGGCTCGATTTGGAGGGTTGGACTTCCTTCAGAACTCAATACGGCTGAGCAGCCTGCCAGCAACGCTCCGCTCAGCAGCAATGTGAGGCCCCAGGCTTGCTTTCGTTTCCGCGTTATAGTCATGGTCTCTCCTTCGGAAGGTCTACTCCCAAAATGCATCCAATAGGATCATGTCATTGCGAGGAGCGCAGCGACGAAGCAATCCCCAACACCCAGGAGGAGATTGCTTCGCTTCGCTCGCAATGACATGGCGCAAAATGATCTAGCCCATATCATCCGAGTGGGGCGAGTGTAAGTGGGCTCCGTAAGAATTCCATATGGCTCCGATGAGAAGCGGATTAACTCGGTGGGCCCGAAGGCCGCTCTGCGGAGATGAAGCTCCGGTCCGATGTTATCCTCTAAGGCAAGCATCGCATCCTCAGCCTGCGCAGTCTTGTTTGAGGAAAAGGAGTTAGGCTTGCCTAAATTATTTTTTCGCCATACAATACTATGTTTGCTGGTTTCTGATAGGAGGCGCCGATGACGGAGGCCATACGAATTGAAAAGCTGACCAAGAGTTATGGAAAGGAGCGCGGGGTCATCGATCTCGACTTAGTGGTCGAACCGGGCGATGTCTTCGGCTATCTCGGCCCGAACGGAGCCGGAAAGACCACCACCATCCGTACACTCTTGGATCTCATTCGGCCGACTTCGGGCCGGTGCTGGATCTTTGGATTGGATTGTCAGGAGCAGTCCATCGAAGTTCGCAGACGGGTAGGCTACGTCCCCGGCGAGCTGGCGCTCTATCCGAAGCTCACGGGTGAACAGACCGCCCGTCACTTCGCCGCGCTGCGCGGTGAGGTCGATATGGGGTGGGTGAGAGAATTAGCCGATCGGCTTGACTTCGATCTCAAGCGTCCGGCGAAGGCCTATTCCAGCGGCAACAAGCGAAAGCTGGGATTGATCCTGGCCCTGATGAGCAGGCCTGATCTGCTGCTCCTGGATGAAGCGAGCGCTGGCCTCGATCCTCTCGTGCACCAGAGCTTTTACAAGATCCTGGCGGAAATGCGAGAAGCCGGATCGACGATCTTTCTATCCTCTCACAACTTGCCGGAGGTGGAACGCGTCTGCGACCGGGTGGGGATCATTCGTGAGGGGCGCCTGGTGGCCGTGGAGAGAATCAGTGATCTAAAGGCCAAGGCGCTGAGAAGGATCGAGATTCAATTTGAGCGAGCGGTACCTGCGACGGCATTCGAGGGCTTGCCGGGTGTGCAGCACGTGGAGGTGCAGGACAGCCGGCTCACGTTCACCGTGCAGGGCTCGATCGATTCGATCTTCAAGGCCGCGGCCCAGCACACAGTGAACAACGTCATCAGCCACGAGCCAAGCCTGGAAGAGGTCTTCCTGACGTTCTACGAAGGAGGGACGCAAGATGCTAGCTAGCGTATTTGGCAAGACCCTATTCGACATGCGTCGCGGCTTGATCTGGTGGTCCATTGGTCTGGTACTGACCAACCTCATGATCGTTTTGGTTTTTCCTTCTATCGAGGAAAGCTCCGCCGCGCTGACCGAATACATGGACAACCTACCGCCAGCCATGCTCGCGTTGTTTGGGGACATTCAAAACTTCACTACCATGGAGGGATATTTGGGGCTGGAGCTGTTCAGCTTCTTTCTTCCGGCGCTGACGTTGGGGTTCGGGATCGCCTACGGTGGCAGCGCGATTGGTTCTGAAGAGGACAGCGGGACCCTGGACGTCCTGCTCTCCTATCCCATCTCGCGCCGCAGCGTGCTCACCCAAAAATTTGGCGCGCTATCCGTATTTGCGCTCCTGGTACTGGTAGCCAGCACCATCGGCCTGCTCCTGGGTGTCGCCATGGTGGACTCTACGGTCGACGCCGCCAACCTGGCGGCCGCGGTCCTGAACGTGGGCCTGCTGACCCTGGTTTTCGGGACCATGACCCTGGCCCTTACCGGATTGGGACTGAACCGCGGCGCGGCCTCCGGGATCGCAGCCGGACTGGCTGCAGTCACGTTCCTGATGAACACCTTGGCCCCGCTCGCCGACCTGCCCGATGCGGTACGCCATGTCACTCCCTGGTATTACTACGATGCAAGCGAAGTCCTGCTTTCCGGTTTTGTCCCGGTCAATGCGGCAGTACTGCTGGTGGCGATCGTCGTATTATTGGTTATCGGACTCGTTGGATTTCAGCGAAGGGACATCGCCGTTTAGCGAAGCGGCAGGATTTTGCTCTAGCTATATTCGTAAGCGATGTACCGGAACCAAAATGTAATGGGGGGCGTCGACCAGGCGCCCCCTTTCGCGTGGATCCGCTCCACACAAAGAGCGCTTGCAATGGAAAAAAGGTAAGATTGCCGGCTTGGCTCCGCCGGGGGCCGCGCCGTATCTGCCCTGGAGGATGGAGCCCGAAATCAGGGCAGAAGTGTGGGCGCGAGACGAGAGGGGAAGTTGGCAAGGATTTGACTCCGAGCTGCAGTAAGGCACGAGGCCTGAAGACATGATGGGACGTGGGTCACGCGTGCGGGAGGCCGCAACGTGG
>JBGMQN010000056.1:18883-26124 GCA_048054495.1 Anaerolineales bacterium | reverse complement strand
GAGGGCGCGCTGCTCTCCTTCGGCGGGACCGACGGGGGCTTTTCCTTCTATGTCAAGGACGGGAAGCTGCATCACGTCCATAATTACGTCGCCAGAGAGTACCTGAAGGTCGAGTCAAAGGACCCGGTCCCAGAGGGGCGCCACGCCTTGCGCTTCGAGTTTGAGGTGACGGGGAAGCCGGACTTGGCCAATGGCAAGGGCGCCGCTGGCCGGGCGCAGCTGTACATCGACGGCGACCTGGTCGGCCAGGAGGAGTACCCGGTCACGACCCCCATGAGCATGGGTCTGACCGGCGGGTGGAGCGTCGGAGCCGATCCCGGCGCACCGGCCGCACCGCTCTACGAATCACCGTTCGAGTTCAGCGGCACGATCCACAGCGTAACGGTTGATGTCAGCGGCGAGGTGATCAAGGACGACGAGGCCGACTTCAATCGGCTTCTTGCCCGGCAATAGAAAGGAGAGGTCAGCTCCCATCTGTCGAAAGCGATGAGGCTGACTTCAAGCACTGCAGGCACGCCACCAATGAGGGCGAGCCCTATTTGAAGCGCCTGCGGGCGCGACAATGGCAAAGGAGAAGTGCAATGCCAATCGTTGAATATGAACCTGGAACCACCTTCCCGGGCGTGATCGGCCGCACGGTGGCCGAATCCTCGCCCGCCTGGCCCAAGCCCCTGCGCGCGAAGGAAGGATCACCCAACGTGATTTTCTTCGTCTTGGACGATGTCGGCTACGGCCAAATGTCGGCCTTCGGCGGCCTTGTGAACACACCCAACATCGACCGACTGGCCGACAATGGGTTGCGCTATTCCAACATGCACACCACCGCGCTGTGCTCCCCCACCCGCTCCTGCATGCTGACCGGCCGCAACCACCATTCCAACGGCGTGGCTGCGATTATGGAGATGGCCACCGGCTATCCAGGCTACGATGGTCGCATGCCCTTTGAGAACGGCATGCTTTCGGAGATGCTGCTCGAGGCCGGCTACAACACGTTCTGCGTGGGCAAGTGGCATCTCTCACCCGCCGAAGAGAGCACGCCCGCCGGCCCGTTCCATCGCTGGCCGCTGGGTCGCGGCTTCGAACGCTACTATGGCTTCCTGGGTGGAGAAACAAATCAGTGGTTCCCGGACCTGACCTACGATAACCACTCGGTTCCGCAGCCCAAGACGGTTGAGGAAGGCTACCACCTGGACGAGGATCTGGCGGATCATGCCAACCAGTTCATCCTGGATGCGCATGTGAACGCCCCGGACAAGCCCTTTTTCCTTTACTACGCACCCGGCTGCGCCCACGCTCCACACCAGGTGGCTAAGGAGTGGATCGACAAATATAAGGGTAAATTCGACATGGGCTGGGACGAGTACCGCGAGGTCGTCTTCAAACGTCAGAAAGAACTCGGCATCTTTGCAGAGGACGCCGAATTATCCCCCAGGGATCCAGACGTACCGGAGTGGGAGAGCCTGTCTGATGATCAGAAGCGCCTGTACGCGCGTTTCATGGAGGTCTACGCCGGCTTCCTGGAGCACTGTGACCAGCAGATTGGGCGAGTCGTGCACGCCGTAGAAAATATCGGGGAGCTCGACAATACCTTGATCATGCTGATCCCCGATAACGGCGCCAGCTCAGAAGGCGGAGTGAACGGTGCCTTCAACGAGATGAGCAGCTTCAACTATTACTGGGAGACGCTGGAGGATATCCTGCCGAAGATCGATGACCTCGGAGGCCCGGCTTCCTATAACCACTATCCTTGGGGCTGGTCCTGGGCCGGGAACACACCCTTCCGGCGCTGGAAGAAAGAGGTCTACCGGGGCGGTTGCACCGACAACCTGATCGTCTCGTGGCCGGCCGGCATCAAAGCCAAAGGAGAAAACCGGCCTCAGTATGCGCACGCCATCGACATGGTGCCGACTGTGCTGGATGCGCTCGGCCTTGAGCCACCCAAGAGCGTGCGCGGGGTTTCCCAATCTTCCATCGAAGGCGTGAGCTTCGCGCATACTTTCGATGATCCGTCAGTACCCACGAACCACCATACGCAATACTTTGAGATGTTCGCCACGCGTGCCGTTGACCATGACGGCTGGCGGGCCGTTTGCGGATGGCCGGGACCGAGCTACGCCGAGGGTGCCGAGAAGGGTCGCTCGATCGGAGACGAGATCACGGCCGAGGTACTGGATGAGCTGGATAGCGCTGACTGGGAGCTGTATCACATCGCGGAAGATCCAACCGAAGCGCACAACGTGGCGGATAAACACCCTGAGAAACTGCGCGAGATGGTGGCTCGATGGTATACGGAGGCCGGCAAGTACAAGGTCCTGCCGCTGGACGGAACACTCATGCAGCGCTTCGCCACCGAACGCCCACGCCTGACTGCTGATCGCTCGAAGTATGTGTTCTACCCGAACCTGTCGGTTGTGCCGGTCGGCAACACTCCTATGACGTTCAACAGGCCGCACAGCATTACTGCCGAGGTCGAGATTCCCGAAGGTGGCGCAG
The DNA here is from genome assembly GCA_048054495.1 of Anaerolineales bacterium. Taxonomy (GTDB): domain Bacteria; phylum Chloroflexota; class Anaerolineae; order Anaerolineales; family E44-bin32; genus JADFRG01. Next base: position 23,631 of record JBGMQN010000056.1, on the reverse strand, counting down.
ACGGGGTTTTGATTGCACAGGGAGGCGTGGCGGGCGGATTCGTGCTCTTCGTGAAGGACAAAAAGCTCCACTACATCCACAACTACCTGGGCCTGGAGGAATATCGTGTGACGTCATCCGAAGAAATGCCGGAGGGTCAGGTCACTCTGCGCTACGAGTTCGAGCCGACCTCCCCACCCGAGCCGCGCAAAGGAAGGGGCGCCGGCGGCCGCGGCCAGCTGTACTTCAATGGCGAGCTGGTAGGAAACGCGGAGTTCCCCACCACCGTACCGATCACCTTTGGCATCGAGGGCCTGAGCGCTGGATATGACTTCGGCGAAGCGGTGTCGCACGAATACCATGCACCGTTCCGATTCACCGGTGAGCTCAAACACGTGACCGTCGATCTGTCTGGAGACCTGATCAAGGACGACGAGGCGGCGGTGCGCAAGCTGATGGCGATGCAGTAGGCACTGCCCCGACAATCACATTAACGCGGTGCGAGGCATCCGTAGATGCCTCGCACCGGTTTCACGTCACTCACCGCTGAAAGATCGCGGAAAAAACCAAGCGGGCTTCAAGAAGACGGGGGAACAGTTTTTGCAGGATATAGTGGTGCGTCTGCACGAGATGGCGGTTATCCGGCATTAAAGATCGGTCGGCAAGAGTGGGGACAATTCTGGCTCTAGCGAGCGAGGGAGGCTAAATGCAGCATACCGAAATGTCAGAAACAGCGGGATCTTCACCGGCTACCTCCAATTCGATCAGCATAAGCCGTAGTCAAAATCTGTTCGCCGATTGGATGACTGCTGTGCTGGTTTACACAGTCATCCTCAATTTATTTGTCGAGTACTCAGACGCATTTGTGATCGACTCGTTCACCATCTCGGTCCTTACCGCTATCGTTCTCAAAGCTCTTCTTGATGTTATTGTGCGTCTCGAACACCGCGTTGCGGCATATTATGGCGCCCGGGAAGGCACCCTCAATCGTGTGCTTCGGATCGTTTTAACATTCTCCATCTTGTTCTTCTCCAAGTTCCTGATTCTTGAGGTCATTGATATCATTTTCGGCGATCACGTTGAAATCGGAGGATTCATCCCGCTTGTCGTATTGGTAATCTCATTGCTGGTCGCCGAGCAAATTGTTCACAGGATCTATCAGCGCCTTGGGCGGGTCGAATCTGCTCCGTGATAGAGAACTGCGACCGATCTCTCTTCCTGCCGCGAGGCAGCTCATTCGAAGAGCCAGCCGCTCGACAGCTGATGTCAGTGCAGTAGGCGCTGTCCCGACAATCACACTAGCGAAAAGCGAGGCATCTACGGATGCCTCGCTTCGTGCCGGGCTGCCCTCACATCTGGGCCTGCTGCGGTCGATTCGATTCGACACGCACTCCGGGTAGAGCCTACGTTAAAGTGCGTATGGTCGCGCTGAGTAGCGGCGCTTATGATTGATGCGCGTCCAATCCGAACAGGGGCGATTGGACGCAGCCCTACAACCCTGTTTGATGCCACACATGGATCAAGAAACTATCACTCGCGAAGCAGTAACTGCGAAGGCGCCAGCCAATCCGGTGCATCCTCGCATCCACGTGCTGGCCAAGCCAAGCGGCGCCACGTGCAATCTGGCCTGCTCCTACTGCTTCTTCCTTGACAAGGAACTGCTTTACCCCAGCAGCGACTTCCGCATGTCGGATGAAGTCTTGGAAAGCTACATTCGCCAACTGATCGAGACCCACCGTGCCAACGAGGTGACGGTTGCGTGGCAAGGCGGAGAGCCGACGCTGATGGGACTTGATTTCTACCGCAGGGCCATTGAGTACCAGGAAAAATATCGCCGGCCAGGGATGACTTTCGAAAACACGATGCAGACCAACGGCACCCTGCTCGATGACGAGTGGTGCGAGTTCTATAAGGAGAACGACTTCTTGATCGGACTCAGCCTCGATGGTCCACGTCACCTGCACGATGCCCACCGCGTGGACAAGGGCGGCGGGCCGACCTTCGACAAGGTGATGCGCGGGCTGCGGCTGCTGCAGAAGCATGGAGTGGAATACAACATCCTGGTGACGGTCAACCGCATCAATGCGGATCACCCCAAAGAGCTGTATCGATTCCTGCGCGACGAAGTTGGAACCGAGTGGATCCAGTTCATCCCGGTCGTGGAACGGATGAATCAGGACGGTCTGAACCTAATTCAACTCGGAGAGGATGTATCAGAACGAACAGTGCAGCCGGAGCAGTTCGGGCGCTTTCTGATCCAGGTCTATGACGAGTGGGTTATGAACGACGTAGGAAAGATCTACGTCCAGACGATTGAGGCCGCGGTGCGCAACTGGATGGGACTTGGCTCCTCCGGCATGTGTGTGTTCGACCAGACCTGCGGGGCAGGGCCGGCGCTGGAGCACAATGGCGACCTGTACTCTTGCGACCACTTCGTCGAGCCGGGGTACGTGCTGGGGAATATCAATCAGGATCATATGATCGAACTCATGGGAACCGATCAGCAGCGCGAATTCGGCCTCGACAAGCGCGATTCGCTTCCGAAGTACTGTCGTGAGTGCGATGTACGATTCGCCTGCCACGGCGAGTGTCCCAAGAATCGCTTCACGCTCACGCCCGATGGCGAGCCGGGGCTCAACTATCTCTGCGCGGGGTACATAGCTTTCTTCCACCGCGTGGACGAGCCCAACAAGATCATGGCCAACTTGATGAAAAGTGGTCGAGCGGCCTCAGACGTGATGGCGATTCTCAGGGAAAGTGAAAAGGAACTACTGCAGGCCTTCAAGGCTGCGCAGCCGACAGATCGCTGCCCATGCGGCAGCGGCATGGTCTACCGCAAGTGCCACGGCTGGAAACGGCCACGGCGCAGGGGAGCGAAGCCTCAGACCCGTATTGGAATCCCTCGACCACCGGTTGGAGAACTGTCCAGAGAACTACGCCAATAGGCAACAAACTACAGCTGCTTCTTGGAGGTGTGGATGGGTTGAACGCTAGCATCGGAGATCGCAAAGAGTCTCCGCGTAAGATCACATTTTCGTGACCAACATTGAAATGGAGTTAATAGAAATGGCAGAGCAAAAACCGAATATCTTGATCCTGTGGGGAGACGACATCGGTTGGTACAACATCAGCCACAACAACCGCGGGGCCATGGGGTATGAGACACCAAACATCGATCGCATCGCCCGCGAGGGAATCGAGTTTACTGACTACTACGCCCAGCAGAGCTGCACCGCGGGGCGTGCGGCCTTCATCACCGGGCAAAACCCGGTTCGCACCGGTCTGACGAAAGTTGGAATACCGGGTGCGGATCTGGGATTGCAGGCCGAGGATCCCACCATCGCCGAGCTGCTCAAGCCGCACGGCTACGTTACCGGCCAGTTCGGCAAGAACCACCTCGGCGACAAGGACGAGTTCCTGCCGAGCAACCACGGATTTGATGAGTTCTACGGCAATCTCTATCACCTGAACGCCGAAGACGAGCCGGAGCATCCAGACTATCCGAAGAACCCCGCTTTCCTTGAGCGTTTCGGCCCGCGCGGTGTGATCCACTCCTTCGCCGATGGGCGCATCGAGGATACCGGGCCACTCACCAAGAAGCGCATGGAAACCATCGACGACGACGTCACCGACCGGGCGATCGAGTTCATCAAGAATGCCCACAAAGAGGGCAAACCGTTCTTCGTCTGGTGGAACGCCACCCACATGCACCTCTGGACGCGCATCCCCGAAGAAGCGGAGGGCATCAGCGGGCAGGGCTTTTACAACGATGCCATGGTGCTTCACGATCAGCATGTCGGCAAGCTTCTCGACCTGCTCGATGAGCTGGGCATCGCAGAGAACACGATCGTGCAGTATTCAACTGACAACGGCCCGCACTACAACACCTGGCCAGACGGCGCGATTTCACCCTGGCGCAGTGAGAAGAACAGCAACTGGGAGGGCGCCTACCGCGTCCCTGCGTTCGTGCGCTGGCCAGAGAAATTCGAAGCCGGCAAGGTAGTGAACGGCATCGTCACCCACCAGGAGTGGCTGCCTACGCTGCTTTCAGCGGCCGGAGAGCCAGATGTCAAGGAGAAATTGCTTCAGGGGCACTTGGCCGGCGACAAGACCTTCAAGGTCCACATCGATGGCTACGATCTGCTTCCGTACCTGACCGGCGAGACGGACGAGTCGCCGCGAGAGTTTTTCTTCTACACCAACGACGACGGCAAGATCGTCGCCATTCGCTACGGAGACTGGAAGGCGGTTTTTGCCGAGCAGCGCGCCAAGACGATGCAGCTCTGGGCCGAGCCGTTTGTCGACTTGCGACTGCCGAAGGTCTTCAACCTTCGTCGCGATCCGTTCGAGCGTGCAGACGAGAATTCGAACAGCTATTGGAATTGGATGGTCGAGCACGCTTTTGTAATCTATCCGATGCAGGCGCTTGCGGGAGAGCAGCTTCAAAGCTTCCTTGAGTTTCCACCGCGCCAGGAGCCGGGCGCGTTCAACCTTGACGGCGTCATCGCGAAGATGCAGGAAGCCACCGGCGGCGGTTTGCACTGATCAACGCAGAATAGCAGGCCGGCCTCAGGCTGAAACGGTTTATTCAGGGAACGGCAAGAGCCGCATATTTGGAGCTACGCTTTTGTGCGTATGGACCCTGGGGATGCGACCGCTTACGATATGGTGGCGAGCAATAATCCGGCGGTTCGGCATCCGGCATCGCGTGGCATGCTCTAGCCCCGTGCGGTCGGAGCCAACTTAGTGAAGGAGTAGAAGACAATGGC
>JBGMQN010000056.1:11641-18783 GCA_048054495.1 Anaerolineales bacterium | reverse complement strand
ATCGCCGAGACGCTTCGCCTCAACGGCTACAGCACCGGCGCGGTAGGCAAGATGCACCAGACTCCAGTCTGGGAAGTGAGCATCTCCGGCCCGTTCGACCGTTGGCCGACGGGAGACGGCTTCGAAAAGTTCTACGGCTTTGTAGGCGGCGAGACCAATCAATGGGCGCCTACGCTCTTTCTGGGGACCTCACCTGTTGAACCCTGGGGGACGGCCGAGGAGGGCTACCACTTCTCGGAAGACATGGTCGACAAGGCCGTCGGCTGGCTGCGAGGCATCAACACCATGACCCCCGACAAACCCTTTTTCCTGTACACCTCATTTGGCGCCACCCATGCACCGCACCACGTTGCGCCAGAATGGGTCGAGAAATACGAAGGCAAATTCGATAAAGGATGGGACGCAGTACGTGAGGAAACCCTGGCCAACATGAAGAAAAATGGCCTGGTGCCGGAAGACACTCAGCTCACCGATCGTCCTGAGGGTGTGCGAGCCTGGGATGAACTGAGCGACACCGAGAAGACCGTGTACGCCAGAATGATGGAGGTTTACGCCGGTTTTGCCGAACACACCGACGCGCAGGTGATGCGGCTGATTGACACACTCGAGGAGATTGGCGAGCTCGATAACACGCTCTTCTTCTATATCGCGGGCGACAATGGCGCCAGCGCCGAAGGCGGCCTGGATGGCACATTCAATGAGCTAATGGCGCTCAACGGCATCCCGCAGGGGTTGGATGACGTTGTTCCCCGGTTGGATGATCTGGGGGGGCCCAAGTCATTCAACCATTATCCTGTCGGTTGGGCGCATGCCATGAACAGCCCCTACCAGTGGACCAAACAGGTCGCTTCTCACTTTGGCGGCACCCGCAACGGGATGGCGCTGAGCTGGCCCAATGGGATTAAGGCTCGCGCTGAGATCCGCCACCAGTTTCACCATGTGATCGACATCGTTCCTACCATCCTTGAAGCTGCAGGGTTGCCTGAGCCTTATATGGTCAACGGCATCGCCCAGAAGCCGCTGGAGGGGGTGAGCATGAACTACACCTTTGCAGATGCCAAGGCGGAGGACCGACACGTGACCCAGTATTTTGAGATGTTTGGCAACCGGGGCATCTATCACGAGGGTTGGACGGCGGTCACCCGCCACAGCACTCCCTGGGAACTCACGGCGAATCCTCCCTTCGCGGACGACGTGTGGGAGCTCTACGACACCACGAAAGATTGGAGCCAGGCCAATGATCTCTCAGAGGAGATGCCGGATAAGCTGCGCGAGCTGCAGGATCTATTTCTGGTAGAAGCCGCAAAATTCAACGTCTTCCCGCTCGACGATCGAAGGTCTGAGCGTTTTGACGCCTCCATCGCCGGCCGACCCGACCTTCCTGCCGGCCGAACGACGATGACCTTCTACCCAGGCATGTCCCACCTAACGGAAAATACCGTGCTAAACGTCAAGAACCGTTCGCACACCATCACAGCCGAAATCGAAATCCCTGAGAGCGGTGCGAATGGTGTGATCCTGGCCCAGGGTGGACGGTTTGCCGGATGGTCGCTCTACGTCAAAGACGGCGCGGCGAAGTATGTGCACAATTTCTTCGACGTGGACTACTTCTACGTCGGCGGCGAAGAGAAGCTACCCACTGGCACGGTCAACATCCGCTACCACTTCAACTTTGAAGGCGATGCACCTGGTGGTGGCGGTACAGGTACGCTCTTCATCAATGATGAAAAAGTGGCAGAGGGCAAGATTGGCAGAACCGTTCCATTCGTCTTCTCCGCCGATGAGACGCTCGATGTCGGGGGCGATCTAGCCCTCCCAGTGACCGACGATTACCCAGAAGGAGAGAGCAACCAGTTCTCAGGCAAGATTCACTGGGTGCGGGTCGACCTGGAGGAAGACAACGTCAGCCACCTCGAGCCGGAGGAGCTCAAGTATCATCGGGCGCTGGCCAGACAGTAGCGCGGCTGGTTGAAGATATGAAGCACGCAGGGGCGGGCTCCAGTCCTACCCCTACGCTGAGACATGATGGGAGAAATCTGCCAGTGGGCTATCCCTGTCCGACACTTCGATCAGGCTGATTCGCATTGTGATTTGTAAAGTTTGAGGAGGAGTTGCTATGTGTTGTTTCTTTGCAGTATTGGTGACCGCAGGCCCGCGGCTGGCCAGCATCATCTGGTGGCTGTTTCAGCCAGTCCGATGGTCGTTGGCTTTCAGCTCGGCGATCTGGCCGATCCTCGGGATCATCTTCCTTCCGTGGACGACACTATTTTATATGCTTGTCTTCCCGGGCGGAGTCGTTGGGCTGGATTGGCTTTGGCTGGGGATTGGTGTGTTCGCTGACGTAGCGTCCTACACCGGCGGCGCCGCTCGACGGCGAGATCTAAGCTACTACCCAGGCAACCTACCCTGATCATAGCGACCGACTAAAGAAACTAAGGCGGGGCTGGCAGCGCATACTGTGAGTTGGCCAGCCTCGTCTGCCGTTTGGATCAAGTGATCGCCCAAGATCCCATTCGCAATAATCCGCCTCTGAATGCTCAATATTGAAGAAAGCTCCACCGGAATCGAAAAATTCATCCCAGCTCTAGCTTGGTTGCGCCGCTACCCACGAAGCTGGCTGCGGCCAGACATCGTCGCTGGTCTGGTCTCATCCGCGGTCGTTATTCCTCAGGCAATGGCCTATGCCACCTTAGCTGGGCTGCCGGTTGAGGTCGGCCTCTATACCGCGCTGGTGGCCATTCCGGTATATGCATTTCTCGGAACTTCGCGGCCGCTGAGCGTTAGCGTCACTTCCACGATAGCAATCCTCACTGCGACCACGCTAGCATCGGTGGTTCAAAGCAGCAACCCATACGCTTACATCCTGCCTGCTGCGACACTCGCATTCATTGTCGGTGGACTTCTGCTCATCGCCGCGGTCCTTCGCCTTGGATTCATCGCAAACTTTATTTCGGCTCCAGTCCTTACGGGGTTCAAGGCCGGAATCGGGCTCGTCATTTTTATCGGCCAGCTCGGTAAGCTGCTGGGTATTTCCGTGGACAAGAGCGGGCCATTTGAAACTCTACTCAACCTCGTTCGAAATCTGAATCAACTCAGTCTGGCGACCGTGATCTTCTCTGCGATCACGCTCGCGATCTTGCTGCTCCTGCCTCGCACCAAGATCAGACTACCTTCGCCGCTGATTGCGGTCGCGTTTGGCGTCGTAATCTCATGGCTAATCGATTTGCAGGCTCTGGGAGTTGCCCTGGTTGACCCTATCCCGGCCGGGCTACCAAGTTTTGCACTTCCTAATTTGTCGTTGTTTAGCGAACTTTGGACCGGCGCTCTAGGAATTGCACTGATTTCGTTCGTCGAGTCGGCCGCAGCCGCGCGCACCTTCACACACCGTAAAGATTCGCCGGTACGCGCCAATCAAGAACTGCTTGCGCTGAGTGTAGCTAACTTTGCAAGCGGTTTCCTCCAGGGTATGCCTGCCGGAGGTGGAACTTCGCAGACCGCAGTAAATGAAGACTCGGGAGCGCGGTCTCAGATAGCTACTCTTGCTACTGCAGGTGTGGTCCTGTTAACACTACTCTTCTTGGCTCCAATGGTTAGCCTGATGCCGGAGGCCACACTGGGCGCACTGGTCCTGGTGGCAGCAATTGGGCTCATGGATATTGCTGAATTCCGAACCTTGCGACGTCTGCCAGGGGATGAATTTTGGTGGGCCGTAATCGCCTTTGCGGGCGTGGCATTCATCGGCACCTTGGAGGGCATCGTAATTGCTATCATCGTGACCCTGGTCGACCTCATCCGGCATGCGAGCGATCCACCGATTTACGAGGTTGGGAGGAAGCCAGGGACCAGCGTGTATCGGTCATTGGCAGATCATCCCTCCGACGAGACAATCGATGGAATGCTAATATTGCGCTCTGAGGGGCTCATATTCTTTGGCAATGCATCCGCGTTGAGGCAGAAAATACGAGCCATCGCGGAGCGTGAGCGTCCCACAACGTTGGTTCTCGAACTCAGTGCGGTGCCGGCCATCGAATATTCTGGCCTCAAAGAGCTCACCGGGCTCGAAGAAGAGCTCCGAGAATCCGGCATAAGCCTGTGGCTTACGACACTCAACTCAACCGTATTCGAGCTAATCGAACAGGCACCTCTGGGCACTACAATGGGCCACGAGCGGATGTTCTTCAACCTGGCGAGTGCTGTGGAGCACTTTGAGAAGACGCACGACGCTATTCCTGATTGACGTGAATCTAAAACGAGGAGATACGTATGGCCGGCGAAGCTAGGACCCCGATCAACTGGAGAGGGATTGCCATCACAGGGCTCGCCTATGGCGGCGGCCTGATGGTGGGCAACGTCGTCTCGCAAATTTTATTCATCGTGCTCACTCCCGAACCTTACGGCTCGCTCGGAGCGGCGGCCCGGCTGATCATCGGGATCGTGGTGGTCATGTTCGTTACTGGTCTCGGAGGCGCCATCGGGGGATTCCTGGGCGGATGGACGCTGCCCGTGATCGGCGAACCCAGAGGGAAGTACGGATTTGCATGGCGAAGCGCGATCTCGATCGGAGTTGTGTACGGAACTTTCCTCCTTCTGGCCGTGTTTGGCCTCTCGATGCTGACCCTGCGGGATGCCGCATTCATGCCGGTTGGACCGTTCATGAATGTCTATCTATTCGTCGGCCTCATCTTCGGCGCACTCTTCGGCTTGCTCTTGGGACTCACGACGGTCGGCTGGCGCAAAACGGGCTCCGTCTTTATCGCAGGAATCATCGGATTTGCCCTGGGCGGTGCAGCTCTAGGCGCCGGGATTTGGGCCTATCTTGGCTCGGCGCCGCCCGGAGGCCTCCGAGAAGGCGATGCCATCTTCCTTCTGCTTGGCTTATTGGGATTCGGTTTGTTGGGCGGTCTCGCCATCGGGTTTGCATTCGATCGGCTTGCGCGCAGGGACACAGGCGAGCCAGGCACTCCGCTAAGACCTTGGATCCGGTATGCGCTTTTCGGTCTGCTCGGTCTGGTTGTCATTTTGGTGCTGATCCAGCTGCGACCGCTGGTCGCGTTCGCGGCAGACATATTGACGCCGCGAGCCGCCTTTCAGACGGAGACCATTGCCGCCGACGCAGTAGGTACGCGTTGGCTGGAAAGCTCCCCCTTCGCGGCAGAGCATGCGGCCGTCGAGTCGCTCGATCTAGGCGCGGCACGTCAGGGTGGAGCTGCACTGGTCTGGCCCGAAATGACGGATGACGTCGTTGATGTGCTGCTTCAAATCGCGCAGAGCACGGGTGACGGAGACTTGACCTGGGGGGCGCCGATCAACGTCTCAAACACTCCAACCGATTCGTTCGCACCTGGTGTGGCAATTGATTCAGGGGGAGAGGCGTTCGTCGCCTGGCTGGAGGGAGAGCCCGCAGCCGCGTTTTACAGCCGCTGCTCGGGGGCAGAATGCACTGCTCCATTGCCGCTGGCAAGCACCCCTGTCTCCTGCCCCTCGGGATCTGGAAGTGCGAATAAAGCCTCCACGGATATTGCCGCGAGCCGCGAGGGACCCGTGATGGCGGTGTGGACCGACACGCAGGGCGGACTGAACTATCGCGCCCTGCCGGATGGCCCGGGCGGATGCGTCCCCCTACCGGAAGGCGTGGCTGCCAGCAGCTTCACGCTCTCCAGCCAGCCGTCGGCAGGCTTCTCACTGGCGTTCGACAATGGGCAAGACAGAATCTGGCTTACGGAATACACGGATGATAGTTGGGCCTCAGCGCCGGAAGAGCTTGGCGCTGGAGTCCGGCCTGGCCTGCTGGTGGCCGAGAATGGTTCGGAGCTCGTAGTGTGGTGCGTCGAGGGGGGCGGTGTCGAGTTCTGGTCCGAGGGACAAACCGAAGCGCTCTCACAGCTCTCCTGCCAGGGCAATCCATCTGTCGCAGTTGGTGAGGACGGCCGAACCCATGTCGCATGGCAGTCCGGCCAGGTGGTGGACGTTCTGGGTAGTCTGCGGCAAGAAAATGTGCTCTACGAATCGATCGGCGACGGCGAATCGTGGAGCGAGCCCGCCATTGTCGCCCGGCTTGAGGGGCCCTCCGATTACGCTATGGTCAGCGAACCAGCCGGCAACCTGCTTCTGGCATGGACGGGCGCGGACCCGCCCATTCACTATGCTCAACAGCCTCAGTACGTATGCGACCCACGCGTACTCTCCGGCACGGAAGCCGAATTGTACGAAGTGGCCAGCCTCGGCGGGTACCGACCCAAAGACGACCTGATCCCCTTCTGCCAGAACAGGTACGAGAAGATGGTCTTCACGCCGAGGGTCGATCCCGCATTTTCAGACGCGGAGCCGACTGTGAACGGTGCGTACGATGACCTCTCCGAGCTCCTACAGTCGGCAGAATACGAAGCGCTCTTCACGACCATGGCGTATGAAAAGGAAGCCAATGAGGACAGTCCCGGAGCCGTGCTCGCAAGGGGCGTTGTTGATCTCTATGAAAAGGTAAGGGCTAACCCTGAAGACTATCCGCGCGGCATGCTGGTTCGGATCCTGCTCGGCAACTCCCCCAACCCGAGCTTCGAACAACTGGAGTTGGATGCGGGGCTCTGGTACGTGATCCACGATCTCAAAGAGGCCGGGCTCGAAAAGATGATCGACCCGGAGTTGGGATGGCGGGTCGAGGTCGGAAATTTTTCGGGCCGCTGGCCGCACAGCCACGTCAAGACCCTGATTATCGACGGCAAAACGGTCGTCGCCTCTGGGTTTAACTACGAGTACAAGCCGCTCTCCAAACTGCATCCTTCGGGCAAAGGGAAAGACGATACCGATACCGGGATCGTTGTGACCGGCCCGGTCGCACAGCATTCAAGGCTGATCTACGATCAGCTTTGGACCGGAGCCATTCAGCGTAACTGCCCGGACTTGACCGTCAGCCAGGTCGAGCTTCGTGCGACTTGCAGCGATTCGAGAGGAGTTCCTGACCACCCGCCGGAGGTCATGCGGTACTCACCGACTGAAGACGATGCGACCGTCTTCTCGATGTTCAGAAACAAGGTGTACGACGAGTCGGATCAGCAGCTGCTCGCTGCATACCTCTCCGCAGAAGAGAGTATCGATGTTGCCCAGGCCATGTTCAGCATGCCGCTGATCTGCAACCTCAACCACTT
>JBGMQN010000056.1:0-11541 GCA_048054495.1 Anaerolineales bacterium | reverse complement strand
TCGATGTTGCCCAGGCCATGTTCAGCATGCCGCTGATCTGCAACCTCAACCACTTTTTCGAAGTTTGTGATTTCGGCCAGGCGCTCCCATACATGGAGGCGCTCATGGACGCGGCAGAGAATGGCGCAAAGCTGCGGATCGTGCTGACGCCCTACCCCATTCAGAACGTTGAGAACGTGATCGCCATGGAGATTTTCAATAAGGAAGCCGCCGAGAGGGGGATCACCCGCCGGGTCGAGATTCGCATGCTAGACGACCTTCTGCATTCCAAGAGCGCCTTGATCGACGGGGAGTTCGTGATCGTCGGCAGTCAGAACCTGCACTGGAGCGCCTTCGGCAAAGGCGTCGGATTGAGCGAGTACAGCCTGGGCGTGAGTGATCCAGCGGCGGCTGAGCAATATCAGCGGTTCTTTGATTATCTCTGGGAGCGCTCGCCGACTCGAAGGGAGATCGCAAATTGATTCCCGCACGAAATGAATTGGTGCTGGTTCGCAGAGCGTTAAGAAGGTTCGAATGAGCGGGTGGCAAACGGTGAAGAAAATCCTGGCCGTCGCAGTCGCTATTCTTGCGGTAGCGGGCATCCTGCTGGTTGCCGGTGGCATCGTCGGCACATGGATCATCAACGATCAGGTCACCGATCTGACGCTGACCCTGCTCGGCAGGGTCGACCTGGGGATCGATCAAGCAGACCTGCTTATCGAACAGGTCGACGAAGACCTCGGCCGCATCGATAGCCGCGTGGAGGCGGTCGAAACTGCGGCATTCACGCTGGGCGGTGTCCTGGAAGAGAATCGGATCGTTCTCAACCTGATGTCGGAATTGCTGGGCGCCGAATTGGGGACCAGGGTCCAGCGGACCGGTCAGAGGGTGGAATCTATCCGCGCTGCGGCTGAGTCGATCGACAGCACCGTTCAGACCCTCGACGCGCTTCCTTTTGTGAATCTACAAGAGAACCGGCCGCGGCTGGCAGTGTTTGGATCGATTGCCGATGGGCTGGGGGAACTGCAGACCGAGGTGGCGGACACGCGTAATGCCGTAGATGAACGCCGCACGGAAATTATTGAAGGCGGAGTCTCGATCGTGACCGAGCGCACATCCAGGTTGTCCGGGCGCATCGATAATGTTCAGCGCTTGCTGGGGGAACTGGACGCACAGCTGGCCTCCCTGAAGGCCCGCATTCAAGAGACGAAGCAAACTTTCTCGAGAACGCTGGATCTGCTGACCTTACTCTCTAATCTAGTGCTGCTGCTGGTGGCGCTGGCGTTCCTGAGCCTGTTCGCGCACTCTGTGTCCCTGTTCAAGCGTCCGGAGCAGAGTTTCAGAGAGCTGGTGGGCTGGTCGGGTCCTGCGCAGCAAGAAATTGCGGCGGACAGACCGCGCGATGAAGGTCAGGAGGCTTAGTGGCCAGGTTCGGCGACGCTAGATCGAGCACAGGATAAAGGGCCTGCAGGGGTTCTTCGCATAAGGCAAAGATTGATTTGCTGGAGTGCGGAGAGGTCTGTGGGCTGCGTCTAGCTCCCGGCTTCGGCTGACTCAGGCTCATCGAGCCGCTCTGCCACTTCCGTCCTGATCAATTCTCCAATCGCGGCCGAGTCTTCCTTCGCGTAGGTTTCGCGATAGATGTCGATCGTCGTAAGGAGCAATAGAATGACGACCGGGCCGTAGAAGAGGCCCAGCAGACCCGCGAAGGCAAGCCCCCCCAGGATCCCCAAGAGAACCAGCGAGAAGTGCATGTAGGCATCTTTCGAGATCAGCCGCGGTCTCAAAATGACATCGATCCAGTTGACGACGCCATAGAACCCGACCAGAACGATCGCCGCCGAAGTTGTGTTGCCGCTGAGCAGGAATACGACGGCCGTGAAGATGACTAAGAAGCTGATTCCAACCACGGGAATCATGGCAAGAACCACCGAGAGCATGACAAAAAGAAAGACCGACTGAACTCCTGCCAGCCAAAAGAAGAAGCCCATGACCAGGCCCTGCAGCGCGGCAATTAGGAAGATCCCCTTGAAGAGCGATGAGATCATCGCGGTGGTTTTCCTGTAATACAGCTCCGTGATCTCGCTCCCCAGCGGACTGATCTCTTGCATCTCTTCCACGACCCGGTCGAATTCAGGCAGCAGAGTCACGACCACCACCAGGAAGATCATTCCGTCAACGATCAGCTTGGGCAGCGCACTGAGGAATTTGCCGGCAATCCCGAGCGCTGCACCCAGCACGGCCGCCGCGGCATCTCCGATCGCCTGCTTGATAGCCTGTTTGTCAAGCGTGATCGATTGGCCACCTGCAGTTGGCATGGCGTCTTCGATTTCTTGAAAAATCGCGTCGAGATCGAAATCGGCCAACGCCACGAGCTGCGACGAGAGCTGGTCGATGAAGAGAACGATCATGATCGTGACCGGCACAACCAGAATAAAGAGAAAGGTCAAAATGGTGACCGAAGCAGAAAGCCGCCGCCTACCTTTCGTGAATTTGGTGCGATAGAACCAGCCATAGAGCGGCTTCAAGACTATCACCGCGATCAGGGAGAGCAGAATGACGCTGAAGAACGGCTTGAGCAGCAGCGCGGTGAGGATCAGCAGCGCCACGAAAGTCAGGAAGAAGAATCCCCGACTCCTCAACATAGAGCGTGTCACTTGGATCCGTCGCTGATCAGTTGGATCGGATTCGCTCATCAGGCCTCCAGAGCATTCTCACGGTAGAGCCGGTTACCAACTACGATCACGGTCACCTGCGCCAGCATGACCCCGAGCACGAAGAATTCCAAGACGATGACCGATACCCAGATGATCGTCGGCAGCTTTTCTATCAATTGATCCAGCGACTCTGCCTGCTCCTCCAGCGTCGATGACAGCGAGCCCAGGCGTTCTCCAAGCTCCCGCACGTCTCCCGACAGCTCCTGAAGGTCGCCGCCCGTCTTATCCAGCCCGCCAGACACCTTGTCGAAGCGCTCAGCCGTGTCGTAGATCTTCTCGCTTACTTCTATCAAGCCTTGAGGCAAGGGCTCCAATCCGTCCGCCACGTCCTCGATGGCCTGACCCAGGGACCGTTCCGGGTCATAGCTGATCCCAGTGATCGAGCCGACGAACGACAGGCCGCGCAATACCTTGTCAACCGCCTGTGCGGCTGACTGTGCCGAATCCAGGGCTTGGCTGGTCTTCTCGAGCGTGTTCTCGCCAACGTTTCCAACAATTTCGGCTGTGGATTCGAGCAACGGCTTGGTGTCCTTGACCGTGTCCGAGATGCTGAGTATCGTGGTCCCCGCCGCGTCCAGCACCTCCGAGGCGGAGATCAGGCTCGAACGGGTCGAATCCATAGACCCCGAGACGGTGCGGAGCCCTTCCGCTACGTTCGTGGTCATATCCGTGGTAAAGGGAATGACCTGTGCCGGGAGAAACAGAAACGCAACTAATAGGATCACGCTGGCGACGATTCCCAGCACACCCAGGACGCGCATGGCGGCGCCAAGCCTGCGCAGCCATGGGTTGGGTTCGGTTGAGATAGTTGTGTGATCAGTCATGGGCTGAATGATATCTCAGCTTGGATTTTCAAATGGAGAACGTTCAGCGGCCAAAGTTAAGCATTAATGCCTATGACAATAGGGTGAGGACCAAGAATAATTGTGTCCGGACGCGCCCGCTTTCAATCCTTGCACAAAGTGCTCTAGTACAGATCCCCTAGTCTGCTCGAGATGTTTGAAGACGGCACTATTCGCAAGCTGCTTGAGAAGTGGTTTGGAGAGGTCGTTCTGATGCCTGACTTCGGGTAGTTGGGCGCGTTTCGATGCAAGGCAGTCGCGGAGAATATCTGACGATGTACGGGATCGCTCGATCAAAGTTGGGGCTGCCCGGACCAAGGTTGATTGAGATGGCGCGATAGAACGAACCTTAAGCTGATCGAACTGGGAAGGGCCACACTTTGTCCGAAGACATCGCAGTACTAATCCAACGCAGACTCAGATCACCGCGTTCGGCTGCGGTCGCCGGAATTCTGTACTCGATCCTGACAACAATCAGCATACTGCTGGTGTCGAATATGGTTGCCGCCGCCCCGGCCGCTATTGATCGGGATTGGTTGGAGACATGGTCCGATCCCGCTTCGTTGGTACTTGTGTTAATACCATTCGCTGGGATTTTTTTTCTGTGGTTTACGGGCGTTATTCGCGAACGAATAGGAGACCGAGAAGATCGGTTCTTCGCGACCATTTACTTCGGAAGTGCCATCGCACTTATTGTTTTGTCGTTCATCTGGGCCGCTACCATCGGTGCGATTTTTGGCGCTTATGCCGTGGCTGCTGAGGTACTGGTTGACAACAATATTTTCATCTTTGGCTTTGCATTGATGGGCCAAATCACCGGAAACTATTTTATCCGCATGGCGGGTGTGTATATGCTCTCGATCGGAACTGTATGGACAAAAGCGGAGGTCATGCCGCGCTGGTTAACCATCATCACCTTCATCGTCGCACTGGGATTTTTATTTTTCGCAAGCGCCATACGAGAAGCTCTATTGATATTCCCTGCCTGGGTATTTCTTGTTAGCGTCTACCTCCTGATCCTTAACTATCGTAGATCGAATGAAGAGCCTGGCTAGGTTGGACGCCGTCAGCATATGGCGTGAAGTACCTATCAAGACACATTAATTAAGGAGGAAATAGAAAAGTGTCGGAAATCTTGGAAACGCTTGCGCTACTGTCGGTGCTGGTCTTTGTGATCAGCAGCATGCTGAGCATGGGGTTGAGCCTCACGACGAAGCAGATCATCGAGCCGCTGAAGGACACCAGGCTCGTCATCCTGGCTTTGGTGGCGAACTTCGTATTGGTCCCCATCATGGCCTACGCCATTACCGTCGTCCTGTCCTTGGATGAATCCATAAGCATCGGCTTGATCCTGTTATCCACGGCTGCTGGCGCACCTTTCCTTCCAAAGTTGGTCGAGGTGGGTAAAGGCAGCACGGCTTTTTCGGTGGGCCTGATGGTGCTGTTGATGGTGGTCACGATCATCTTCATGCCAATCGTGCTGCCGCTCTTGCTTACTGGCGTGGAGGTGAACCCCCTGGACATCGCTCAGTCCCTGGTCGTCCTGATGCTCATACCGCTAGCGATCGGGCTCTTCATCAAGGCACGCTATGAGGATTCGGCGGAGAAAATCCGCCCCACGTTCGCTTCGGCTTCAAACCTCGCCATCCTGGTATTGATCGTCCTGGGGGTGGTGCTGAACTTCGACAGCATGATCGCGCTGGTCGGATCCAAGGGGCTTCTCGCCGCGGCCGTCTTTGTAGCCGTGGCTTTCTTCATAGGCTACCTGCTCGGTGGCTCGGATCGAAGCATCAAGAGTGTGATGGCGCTGGGTACGGGGCAGCGGAACATCTCCGCGGCGCTCGTCGTGGCCGCGCAGAGTTTCGACGCTGATGTGATCACCTACCTTCTGGTTTTCTCTGTGATCGGTTTTTTGCTGCTTTTCCCCGCCGCGGGAGAGCTGGGCAAGCGAAGCGAAGGCACGGCGTAGCCAGCTCCCGGTATGGCTGAGCCAACCTGTGATTGTCGCCGCTCAGACCAAGCGTCCAGCAGCATCATGTCATTGCGAGGAGCGAAGCGACGAAACAATCCCCAACACCCAGAGGGAGATCGCTTCGCTGCGCTCGCGATGACATGTCGCAGCAAGCGTCCAATTTATCCTTGGCTGGGTATAATCCTGCCTTGGATTCTCGGGCCCGTCGTGCCCTTTGGGAGCGACGCCCCATTACACAGCGAATGAGGTAATCACGGATATGAATTTGAGAGTGGAAAGAAAGCGATTATTAGCAACCACGATACTGGCTGCTGGAGTATTTGCCCTGGCCGCATGCTCATCGGCAACGCCCGAGCAGACTGTTGTGGTGGTGACCGAGGCGCCCGCTGCCACCGAGCCGCCGGCCGACATTCCGACCGCGGTGCCGATCGCGCCGACTCCGGGTTCCGGAGATCCGACGCTGATCGCTAAGGTCAACGCACCGGTGCGAAGCGGGCCAGGGACCAACTACCCGGTCTATGCCTTCATGTCCGGCGGGCAGGCTGCTACGCTGGCCGGCAAAAATGCCTCTGGCACGCATTACGCGGTGGTGGTGACCGTGGCCTCGTCTGGCACCGGTTGGGTGGATGCCCAGTTTGCGGACATCCGCAACGCCGGCGATCTGCCGGTTATAGAACCGCCGCCCCCTCCACCTTCAACGAGCTTTGCGCCACCTGCTCCAGGCGAAGCGGCGGTGGTTGCTCAGGAGTCCTTGTATGTAAGAACGGGTCCTGGCGAGCAGTACCCGGCGTACGGTACGGCCGAGAAGGGCGCAAGGGGCGCGGTGTTTGGCGTCGATGAAACCCTACAGTGGTTCACCGTACGTCTCGATCCTTCAGTAGTTGGTAAGGGTCACGGTTGGGTCAGGTCCAGCCTCGTGGAGACTGAAAATGTTAGTCTGGAAGATCTAACTGTCGTTGAGGCCCCGCCCATCCCCGAACGGGTCGCACCGCCGGAAGTGGCTCCGGGCGATCCTAAGGCGACCGCGGTCGACTATGTCAACGTCCGTACCGGTCCGAGCACAAACTACCCGGCAATTGCGCTCGCTCAGCCTGGCGGCTCAGCCGGCGTAAGCGGAAAGAGCGCCGATAGCCAGTGGTGGCAGGTGATCGTTGGAACCTCATACACGTCTTCCGGCCTGGCCTGGGTGAATGTGGGGTATGTCGTGACCGAAAACACTGAGAATGTGCCGGTTGTTGAAGCACCGCCTCCTCCAGATGTGGCACCACCACCCTCGGGCTCGAGGGCCTGCGTTTTGATTTCGCAATCGCCGACGGACGGCACGCTTGTAGCAGCTGGGGAGTCGTTCGACATGACCTGGACATTCCAAAACGTCGGCTCGACGACCTGGAATGAGAACACGACCGACGTGGGTTTCGTAGCGGCAGCAGGCGGAGTTCGCCTGAGTTCTGTAGATCTCCTTGATCTCTCGACATCGGTCAAACCTGGCGAGAAATACAGCGTGGTGGTTCCGATGAAGGCTCCAAGTAGCGCCGGCCAATACGGCGAAACCTGGTCGATCAACGAAAATAGCACCAATTTCTGCCAGTTCTACAACATCATCAGCGTAAGCCCGTAGTCGAATGTGTTGCGCGCCCCGTCTCTCAAGCGGTACGGGGCGCGCATTGCGTTAGTGACCCAGAATCATGCCCTCTGGGCGGTCAGTGAGGCGATTACCTGATTTACGCATATTTGCGGAGGGTGATGACGCCGGCACTCGATTATAGTGAAGTGCTTTTAAGGCTCGCAGCCGCGGTGCAGTTTGGCAGGCGATCCGCAGGCGTAGGAGGAATAGATGGACCACGAAGAGAATATGGATCCGATACCGGAGAGCTCTGAAGAGGCTGGTTCCGAGGATATGGGAGCCGATGAACTCGCTTCAAGTGGAGCGGATGAGGCCGAAGCGGGAACCGGCGAAGGGCCTCCGAGCGATGAAGGACCTCCTGGCTCAGATGGACCTGAAGATGAAGACTCTAGCGAGCCCAAGGAGCCAAAAGAGAGGAGCCCCTGGCTGCTCATAGGTCTTGGCGCCCTGGGGGTGCTGTTATTCGGCGCGGTCATAGCCGCTCTGGCAGGCGCGCTCGCACAAGATGAGATAGCCCCTACAGAGCCCCCCGGCGGAGCAAACGCCTTTATTACGATTGTCCAGCCCGGCCAGGGAGCGGTACTCCCGGTACCCGAGAGCGTACCGATCCGTGGCCAGGCGAGTGGCTTGTTTGAGAACAGCCTGGTCGTTCAGGCAATGGATACGGAAGGCAACATACTCGCGCAGGAACCCACAACAGTGGATGCGAGCGAACCGGGCGGAACGGGAAATTGGTCGGTGGATATGGTCATTCCGATCAAGCCGGGAACCACTGGCCTGATCTTTGCCTCTTCGACATCACCGGTAGACGGGAGCATTACAGCATCGGCCAGCGTGGAAGTGACCTACGGTGAGCCGCTCGAGGCCGGAAGCGAGATCAAGATCGATGAGCCGAAAGCCGGCGCGGTACTCGACACTTCGCGGCCGGTCACCGTATCAGGAACTGGGCGCGGCTTGTTTGAGAACAACGTTGTGGTACAGGCTGTTGATTCAAGCGGCGACGTGATCGTTCAGGAGCCAACCACCATGAAAACTGAGGATGTGGGCGGCGCCGGAACCTGGTCGATCGACGTTCGCATTCCTGCTGGAAACGGCGAGATCGGATCGATTCGCGCATTCGCGACCTCGCCCAAAGACGGCAGTGTCGATGCCGAGGACAGAGTTTCGGTTCAGTACGCTGAAGCGGAAGCCCCTGAGCCTACCGTCGAGCCGCCGCCGGACACCAGCGCCGGTATCGAGGACCTTCTGTGGTCGCTCACTTCGCTGGGAGGCAACGCGCTCGTCCCCGAATCCACCATCACCATGGATCTAACCGACGGCGCCGCAAGCGGTTCCGCGGGGTGCAACGCCTACAGCGGCACGTATGAGCTCTCGGGCTCGTCAATCAGCTTCGGACCGATGGCCACCACCCGCAAGGCTTGCCCGGAGCCCCCGGACCTCATGGATCAGGAGAACCAGTACCTGACCGAGCTGCAGAACGTGGAGGCCTACCAGATGGACTCGAGCGGGCTGCAGATGTTCGGATCGGCTTCGCCGGTTACCCTAGTGTACGACTCGGTGGTCATGGGGACGATCGGATTCATGCAGCAAATCGAGCCGGGATCCGGTTGGACGCTGACCGTGCAGCTGCAGGATACGTCGCTGCAAGACGTCGCGGCTAAGGTTATCGGCGAGACCGTGATCACCGACTTCTCGGTGCTCCCGGTTCCGTTTTCGGTCAGCTACGATCCGACCGCGATCGACACCCGCAACACCTACAGCATCTCGGCCCGCATCACGGACGAGGCCGGCAACCTGATCTTCATCAATACCTCGGCCTATGACGTGATTACCAGCGACAATCCATCCGTCGTGGATGTGGACGTCGAGCCGGTCTAGGAAAGCAGGAGCGAGAATCGCTCCGAGAGAAGGAGAAGTGACATGCGATTGAAAATTCTAATGGTTGCAGCCGTGGCGTTCACGTTGGCACTTGCGGCTTGTTCAACGGAGACGCCGACACCCGAAGTGATCGTCGTCACGGCGACTTCCCCGGGGGCAGATACGCTGCCAACCAAGATGCTGGGCGTTGAGTGGCAGCTGCACAGCGTGCTGGAGAGCGAGCCCGCCGCGCAGTCCGTCATCCCGCAACCACCGAACTACACCATTCAATTCGCTGCCGATGGCACGGCCGCCATTCGAGCGGATTGCAACAACGTCGGGGCTAACTACACGGTCTCGGGCTCCAACTTGACAATCACTCTTGGCCCCGCAACGCTGGCCTTCTGTGGGGAAGACTCCGGTGACAACCTCTATATGACCGCGTTGGGAGCGGTCACTTCCTACGCCATGAGCGAATACGGCATGGCGCTCGACGTAGCCGATGCCGCCCGCCTGCAGTACATCGAAGCCAACGACTTCATCGATCTGCCCGAGGAACCGGGCGGGGTCGACATCATCGCAGATGTCAACGTACAAGTACGAACCGGACCGGGTACACAGTTCCGGATTTCGTACTGGGCCTCTGCGGGTGATCAGGGCGAGGTCATCGGTCAAAGTCCGGACGACCTGTACTGGGTCGTTCCGTTCCCGGAAGACAATCCATACTACGAGCAGGGTTGGGTGTTGAAGTCGGTAAGCTCAATTTCGAATCCAGACAACCTCGAGATCCCGGTGATCACGCCGCCCCTGCTAAACCCGACTATCTACGTCACGCCTCCCGAGGCGGGCCAGCCGCAGGGTAAAGTGTTCCAGACCGCGGAAGTGATGACCGGACCGGGCAACGCCTATCAGATCTGGGGTCTGACTTCGATCGGCGCAGATGTGGTTATCACCGGCCAGTCGGGCAGCTTTTGGCGAATTCAGCTTCCCACGAGCTATAGCCCAACCGGCGATGGCTGGATCGACGGCCGATATCTACAGGCCAGCAACACGGACGGTGTTCCCGCTGCCAACGCACCAACGCTGGATGTCGAAGCTCGGCCGACCGCCTCTGGTGGCAGCCAGGCCGCCCTACGGATCACGGCCGAGCGGGGGGCGGTTCGTACTGGCCCTGGAAGCAGCTATGACAAGATCATGGACGTGGAATTCGGCACGACGATGGGCATCATCGGCGTCAGCGCCGACAACAAGTTCTGGGTGGTCAACCTGCCGACCCAGACCGCGGCCGTCGGCTATGGCTGGATCAACGTGGATTCAAACACATGTTCCAAGTGCGACATCCCGTCGGCCTACACCCCGGTGTACCGCACCCCGTAGGCTTGGCTGTAACAAGACTTCAAGAGCGGCGATCTAGATGATCGCCGCTCTTTTCGATTTCGAGAGGGCCCACTTCTATCTCGAGGTCCCACCCTCTACCTTTCTGCAAACTGCCCTGAGTTTGGAAGTACATAAGCGTTCGGTCTCTGTGAGCTTTGGGAAGCCCCAATATGCCGCATGACAAGACCGTTGACATCTGATGTTTGATGCATTAGCATATATCATCAGATGCATTTAGTATTCATTCACAATGCAGGAGATCGCGATGCGTACAACTTTGGATATTGAAGACGATATTCACATGGCAGCAAAGGAATTGGCCAGAAAGCGAAAGGTGAGCCTCGGGAAGGTGATTTCGGATCTGGCACGTCAGGCGTTAACGCGCAAATCAGAGGGGGAGTACAGGCATGGCATCCCACTCTTCCCTATTCAGCCTGGGGCGAGGATCGTGACCCTGGAGCTTGTCAACCGCCTTAGGGACGAGGATTAGTGTCGACCTACCTCCTGGATGTCAACGTGCTGCTCGCTTTAGGTGACCCGATGCACGTTCACCACGAGGCGGCGCACACCTGGTTTGCCGACAGGGGGGCGCAGGCTTGGGCCACTTGCCCGCTGACTGAGAATGGATTCGTTCGCATCGCCAGCCACCCCAGCTATCCGAATCGCCCGGGTGATGTGTCCGCCGCACTGGGGTTGCTAGACCGCCTCTGCCAGGCTGAGGGCCACCGGTTTTGGACACAGGACATCAGCATCCGAGGCATCTTGAGATCTGACATCGTTATTTCGCACTCGCACGTAACGGATGTCTATTTGTTGGGATTGGCCATTCACATGAAGGGCGTGCTGGCAACCCTCGATCAGCGTCTCCCCGCAGATAGGGTTGAGGGCGGAGCCGCGGCGCTAGAGCTTATTCCTGCCTAGCTTTTTACTCGAATCAAAAAGGGCCGCCGCCGCGCCCCCCCCCAGTTCAGACACATTGACGAACTAGCAGGAGCTAGCTGGTCACGTCCCGCTCCGCATCCTCTTTCCTATACCACGCCATAATCCCCGCCGGCGCGCCGCCCTGGCGCAGCAGGTTGGCCATCATCTTCATCGGCCGCTCAACGTGGTTGAAGAACTGTTTGTAGCCCGCGCAGAGGTAGTTCAGGCCGGGCTCACCGTCAGGCGTCTCGA
>JBGMQN010000080.1:18420-26274 GCA_048054495.1 Anaerolineales bacterium | reverse complement strand
GCATGAGCCCAACTTGCAGCAAGGCAAACCGATGCATAATGTTCTTGTAGAAGTTAACCCCGAGTAACGAAAGGAATAAGGGATGGATCCAATTCTCGAGTGGGGTCTGGAAGTCATCGTCGCGTTTCAAACCCTTCGATCGCCTGCGCTGGACGCATTCTTCCAAGGTGTCACCTTCCTCGGCGATGCCGAATTCTATTTGCTGCTCGCTCCAATCATCATCTGGTGCGTGAACTACCGGCTTGGCGCTCGGCTCGGCATCCTGCTGCTATTCTCGAGCTACATCAATCAAGCACTCAAGAGCACGCTCATGCAGCCGCGGCCTTGTGATCTCAGGCCCGAAGTCTGCATAGTCCAGGCCGAGGGTTACGGCATTCCAAGCGGACATGCCCAAAACGCGATCGTCTTCTGGGGCGTACTTGCGCACGGGGTCGCCAAGGCATGGGCATGGATTGCCGCGATTCTCTTAATGCTGCTCATTGGACTTTCGCGGATCTACCTGGGGGTTCACTTCCCGACCGATGTCTTTGCGGGATGGGCCATCGGCATCGTGATCCTGGGGACTTACGTCGCCCTGGGAAAGCGAACAGAGACCTGGCTCGGTGGGCTGTCGCTGCCGGTACAGGTACTCGTGGCCACAGCCGTACCACTGGTGCTCCTCGCCCTGCAGCCAAATGATGTGATGGTCCAGGTCACCGGCGCGTTTGCGGGAATTGCCGTTGGCGTGGCGTTAGGGCTTCGGTATCTGGATTTCGATGCAGGCGGCGCGATCTGGAAGCGAGCACTGCGCTTTCTCTTGGGCGTGGCCGTGGTTGCTTCGATCTACTTCGGCCTGCGCTTCATCTTCCCCGGTGAAGGAGAATCACTATACGCCGTTTTTCGGTTCATTCGCTACGGCCTGGTGGGGCTGTGGATCAGCCTCGGGGCGCCCTGGCTCTTCCTCCGCCTGGGCCTGGCTGACACGGAACAAGCAAGTGCTTGAGGCCTGACGGCGCCCGGAGCGACAAACGCCTTGAGCGACGGTCAAATGACTACGGTTGATGGTAATCGAGGATTGGCGCTGGCCGTTTATCTAGTCACACAACTCGCTGAATGCAGAATTCCGCAGGCATCCGTTCCTGCCCTCTCGAGTGTCACCTGGCCATCGGTCTCAGAGGCCCCGCTGCTCTTTCAACACCGGTTGCCTCCGGCGTTGACAAGCCGCTTGATTCGGAGATAATCACGCACACAGGCAATGACGGAGGAAAGTAGGCGAGCAGAACTCGCCAGGGAGGTGGAGGCGTGACTGGAACCTCCGCCCGAAGGGAGCCCGCTGAAGTTCCCTCCTGAGCCGCCCGTGGGAACGCTCCAGAAGATAGCGGATTCTTCTGAGGGCCAGTAGTTCGGGCCGGAACCCAGCCGTTATCAACTGGGCGCCGATTGGTTGCGATCGGAGCTGAGAGAGCCAGTATGGCTAACAAGGGTGGTACCGCGGGTCCTCCCGTCCCTTGAAGGGCGGGAGTTTTCATTTCGTGAAGGAGCAAGCCATATGCAGGAGCACCTAGACAAGCTCGAGAAGCAGGCGCTGGCCGAGCTGGATCAGGTATCGGACGCGGAGGAGCTGCAGAATTGGAGGGTCAAACACCTGGGTCGCTCGGCAGAAGTTGGCAAGGTTCTGGAGGGATTGCGAGAGCTCCCATCCGAAGATCGACCGGCCGTCGGTCGGCGGGCGAACCAAGTTAAATCTCAATTGGAAAACGCCTACGCTGCAAAAGAGCAAATCCTGCGCGGTCAAGAGCTTGAGCGTTCAATGGCTGAGGAGAAGCTGGACGTCACGCTCCCAGGTCTATCTCCGGCACGCGGACGGATTCACCCCTCCACTCAAACGATGCGGCAGATCATCCGTATTTGGGCCGAAATGGGGTTTCAGGTCTATCGCTCACGGGAGGTCGAGACGGACGAATACAACTTCGGGCTGCTCAACTTTCCGCCTCACCATCCTGCGCGCGACATGCAGGACTCCTTCTATACGACCGACCCGGAAGTCATTCTGCGCACGCACACGTCGCCGGGGCAAATTCGCGTCATGCGCGCGCGGGCACCAGAGCCGATTCGTGTGGTCCTGCCCGGTATGTGCTATCGCCACGAGCAAATCACGGCTCGATCTGAAATCCAATTCAATCAGATCGAGGGCCTGGCCGTGGGCCACCAAATCACGATGGCCGATCTAAAAGGCACGCTTGGCGCCTTTGCGCGTCGATTCTTTGGGCAGAATGTCCGTACGCGATTTCGCGGGTCTTACTTTCCCTTCACGGAGCCTTCAGCTGAGCTGGATATCGAGTGCTTTGTCTGTGGTGGGGAAGGTTGCCCGGTCTGCAAACGCACAGGCTGGCTAGAAATCCTCGGGAGCGGGATGGTACATCCCACGGTGCTCGAGAATGGGGGCTACGACCCGTCGCTGTACAGTGGGTTCGCCTTCGGCATGGGTCCAGAACGCATCACAATGCTAAAGCACGGGATCGAAGACATTCGGTACTTCTGGGCCAATGATCTGCGATTCCTGGAGCAGTTTTAGTGCGCGGCCTCAGAGAGGGAAGGATAGATAGATGAAGGTTCCACTGTCGTGGTTGAGGGACTTCGTCGACATCGAGGTTTCGATCGAGGAGCTGGCGAGGAAGCTTACGTTGGCCGGGCTGGAGGTAGAAGAGATCCGATACGTCGGGCTGCCCATGCCGGATGGCACTCACGCGGAATCCAAAGTAACTGGCCTGGCCTGGGACCCGGAAAAGATCGTGGTGGGTGAGATTCTGGAAGTCATGCCTCATCCCAATGCGGACCGCCTGGTACTCACTCGGCTCTACGATGGACAACAGGAGCACACCGTTCTCACCGGCGCGCCGAACCTGCTTGAACTAAAGGACTCCGGCCCGTTGGAGACACCGATAAAAGTGGCGTACGCCAAGGAAGGATCCCAAATCTACGATGGCAAGAGCGCCGGGTGGGAGCTCATGACGCTGAAGCCGGTCAAGATTCGCGGCGTCGAATCCTCCTCTATGGCCTGCTCTGAGAAGGAACTCGGCATATCGGATGACCACGGTGGAATCATCGTGCTGGATGATGATGCTCAACCGGGGACGCCGCTGGCCGACTACATGGGAGATGTGGTTCTTGACATCGATATCCTTCCAAATATTGCCCGAAATGCGAACATCCTTGGGGTGGCCAGGGAGACCGCCGCGCAGCTTGGCGTGCCACTCAAGGAGCCTTCGTACGATGTCATGTGGGAAGGACCTTCGATCGAGGGCCAGGTGAAGCTGGATATTCGGGAGCCTGAACTCAATCCACGCTTCGTGCTTGGCCTAATTGAGGATGTGAACATCGCCCCCAGTCCGTTCTGGATCCAGCGCAGGCTGCGCCTGGCCGGAATGCGGCCGATCAACAATATTGTGGACACCACCAACTACGTGATGCTGGAGATTGGTCAGCCGCTACATGCATTCGACTACGATGTGCTCGTCGAGCGGGCCGGAGGCGGCTCGCCCACCATCATCACGCGGCTGCCGGAGCCAGGAGAGACTCTAACCACGCTGGATGATGTGGAGCGCCAGCTTGACGAATTTACGATCCTGGTGGCGGATACTGCCGGAGCACTTTCAATCGGCGGAGTCATGGGCGGCGGAGAATCGGAGGTCGGCGAAAGCACCCAGCGTGTGCTGCTAGAAGGGGCAGGTTGGGATTTCATCAATATTCGGAAGACGGTGGCTGCGCAAAAGCTCTCCTCTGAAGCCGCATATCGCTTCGAGCGCGGCGTGCATCCTGCCATGGCGGAACGTGGCGTGCGCAGGGGCCTTGAAATGATGCGCGAGCTAACTCGGGGCTCGGTCTCCGAAGGACTGATCGATAAGTATCCGAGCCCGCCGGCCGCAGCAACAGTTGAGATCACACAGGCCGACGTCCAACGCTGGCTCGGAATCGAACTGGAACTGAGCGAAGCCGCGGCGCTGCTTGAGCGGCTGGAATTCTCAACCGAGATGGATGGGAACCGCCTGCGAGTCTCGCCGCCGGATCATCGCCTGGATATCGGAGCAGGGGTCGTGGGAAAAGCGGACGTCATGGAGGAATTGGCCCGCCTCTATGGCTACGACCGAATCCCGGAGACCCAAATTGCGGACCGCATCCCTCCCCAATATGCCAACCCACGCCTGGAGGCGGAGACAAACGTGCGAGATCTACTTGCCAGTATGGGCCTCCAGGAGGTAGTCACGTATCGTCTGACATCTCCCGCCCGGGAGGCGAAGGCGCTCGCCTCGCAAGGTACGGAAGATCGGGAATACATACGATTGGCCAATCCGATCGGAGAGGATCGGATCGTGCTCAGGCAGGATCTGCTGGCCAGTGTGCTCGAGGTGGTTGGCAGGAACGTTCGCAGTCGCGAGCGCGTAGCCGTCTTCGAGATTGGGCCCGTCTTCCTTCCGATCAGTGGGGAGCAGCTTCCAGAGGAATCCGATCGGCTGGCGATCGCGATGCGCGGCCCGCTTAATCCCCTCAGTTGGAAGGGATCCGAGCCGGGGGAAATGGATTTCTACGACATGACGGGCGTAATCGATGGGCTGCTGACCGGGCTCCACGTGGGCGATGTCCGGTATGAGCCGACCGCGCATGCCGCCTTCCACCCCGGCATGTGTGCGAATATTTTGGTGGATGGTAGGGTATTAGGGGTTACGGGGGTCGTGCATCCCTTGGTGGCCGAGCGTTTCGAGAGCCCGGAAACGGCGATCGTAGCGGCCGAGATGGATCTCAACGCCTTATTTGAGCGGATTCCCGAACGCTATCCTGTAAGGCCGGTCCCGGCGTTTCCACCCGTGCTCGAAGATCTGGCCTTCGTCGTGAACCAGGACATGCCATCAGAGCGGTTAAGGAAACTGATTCATGAGACGGGGAAGCCCTTGGTAGCTGAAGTTTCTGTGTTCGATCTGTACGAGGGAGAGCAAGTGGGGCAGGGAAAGAAGAGCCTGGCCTATTCGATCGTGTATCAGGCGGACGATCGCACGCTGACCGACGAGGAAGTCGCCACGGTGCGGAGTAAGATCGTCAATCGATTGGAGAAGGAACTGGGGGCGAAACTGCGGGACTTCTAGGCCTGCGCGGCCGCTTCTGCTTCTTCTGCTGCTTTAGCATAAGCTTCGGCTCTACTCAAGGCAACGCTCGCCAAGTGGCCCACGATCATCAGCAGGTCGTGATCCACGTCCGTGAACTCACGGTCATAATTCTTAGTGATGGCCTCCAGCGCGCCCAGCACGCGATCGCCGTCCAGCAGCGGCACGGCAGCCAGCGAGCGCGTGTGAAATCCAAAGGCTTCGTCGATCTTGGGATAGAAACGTGAATCAGACCGCACGTTGGTAAGAAACAGCGGCCGCTTATTCTCCGTCACCCAGCCGGCGATCCCCTTGCCGGGCGGCAAGCGGTAGCCTGAGAGCCGCTCACGTGCTTCGCCGTGAACCACGGCGAACACCAGTTCATCGGTATCTTCGTCCAGCAGCAGAAGAGAACCGTCGCTTGCGCCGACAACCGCCACGGCAGAGGCCAGCAGGTCGTCCAGGAGCACAAGCACATCCGTCGTGGGGGTGATGCGCTGAATGATTTCCTGCAGGGTGCCCAGCGCCCGCACCGACGAACGCAGAACTTGAAGTTCGTCCTTCAGATCGCGGTTTTCGTCTGTCAGGCGGGCCACTTCCAATTGAAGGAAGCGCAGCGGGTCGCGAGTTTCCATGCCAATTGCATAATAGCATGAGTCCGGTCAGCGGATAAAATTCAAGGGAGGTCGAGGCATGAATCTTTATTTCGCATGCTCATTGACGGGAGGCCGGCAAGATGAAGGAATCTACGGGATCATCGTGCGGCACCTCGAAGGTGCGGGACACGAAATTCCGACCGCTCACCTTGCGGATCCCGGTGTGATGGAGCTCGAAAAAGTAACTGCGGCGGACGAGATCTATGCGCGCGATATTCGCTGGATCGAAGGTTGCGAGGCCTTAATCGCAGAAGTCAGCACGCCTTCACACGGCGTCGGATATGAGATCGCCTACGCACTGCGGCTCAGCAGGCCAGTGCTGTGCTGCTACCGGGAGGGGGTCACGGTCTCCAAGATGATCCTGGGGAACGATTCGCCGGGTCTGGTGGTGAGAGCCTACCAAACAGAGAGCGAGGTGCCCAAACTCATCGATGAGTACCTGGCCAGCCTGGCGTGATCGGGGCGCAGGTCCGGCTGGAGAGGGCAAGCTTGGAGAGCCTCCGAGCCTACGATTGTGGAGAGCCTAGGGTGTGGGGGAAGGAGTATAGGTCGGCGTCGGTGTATTGGTTGCGGTCGGGCTGGGCAGCGGCGTGAACTGAGGTAGCGTATCGGTGTTCCCAACTACCGTTGCATACCTTCCCCAGAGATAGCAGAACTTCCCCGGCTGATCGGGATTTGTGATGTACCAGTAGTCGGGGACGGTGCTTAGCGCCACGACTTCCTCCGTTTCGCCAACCAGCAGTGCGCCAAGGAAATCGTAGGATCTCCCTGGCCCCGTGCGGCAATTGGTGTCGAGCGAGACGCTCACCATAGGAACGGATGGTGTCGCAGTGTCCGCCAGGGTCGCAGTGGCCTGCGGAGCAGGGGTGGTCGCGGACTCCTCCGGGACGGCCGTATCCGCTGGTTTCGGTGTATCCACTTCAGTGACCTCGGTCTCTGCCACCCGCGCCTCCACGGTGCCTGCGATGGCCGTCTCTGCCAGCCCAGATGGCACTTCGGTTGGGTTGGTCGTCGCAAGGTTGCACGCCAGGGCGCTCGCCACGAGCGTGATGACTGCTATCCCAAGATGTTTCTGAACTATTGACATCGCTCGATGGATCGCAAGAAGTCTACTCTATCCATTAGCGAAAAACCTCTGGCGATTCACGATCTCAGTTGCCAGGAAGCTTAAAATAGGCCAATTTGGCAACACAATCTCCCCCGCCCCAGTCCTCCGTACACAGCTTGATTGTCGCCAGAGCATCGTTCCCCGCGCGAACGGGACTGATCGGTACGACAAGATAGGCAACCGCTCCGGGCGGGAAGAAGTTACTGTGTCCAGGCGGGCAGAACGAGGGGCTGGGAGCGAACGGGTGCCGGTCGACCGCCGGACCGTGGATGTCATCGGGATAGTTAAGGTCCTGAACATGGATCTTCGCGGTTTTGAAGGTTGTACGGCTGTTATTGATAACCGTGAAGGAAACATGCAAAGAACCGCAACTCATAAAACTGTTCTGGTACAGGATGAAGTCGATCTTCGGGACGGGAGTAGGTTCCGGAGTAAGCACGGGCAAGGTGCTTACATCGCCCTCGACCGTGGCATATTCTCCCCAAAGCCAGCAATTCTCGTCCGCCTGATCGGGATTGGTGATGTACCAGTAGTCATCCACGGAACTCTTGGCCGTCACTTCGACCACCCGTTCCGGCTGGATTGACAATACGAAGGGATATGCGGAGCCGGGCCCCGTCCGACAATTGGTCGCCTGCGATACGCTGGCCATCGGGGGCAGGGGAGTCGGCGTGAGAGTTGTGGTGGGGGCGAGCGTGCTGGTGGGGGTTGGCGCCGGCGTTCGACTCGGCGTAGCTGTTGAAGTCATTGGGGGAAGACTGGCCAGAGCCTCGACCGTGTCCATCACGGCTGTTTCAAACAGATCGACCTCGCTCGGGGCGGGCACCGCGCAGGCGGTCAGAACGAGCAAGCCTCCAAGCGACATAAAAGCTGCGCGAGATACGCTCATGCCAACCCCTATGCAAAACTCCCCAGAATCCGGGGGAGTATAACAGTCGAGTCGAATGTGGGCGGGCCTTCAATCTGGCGAGTCTTG
>JBGMQN010000080.1:0-18320 GCA_048054495.1 Anaerolineales bacterium | reverse complement strand
GGGGAGTATAACAGTCGAGTCGAATGTGGGCGGGCCTTCAATCTGGCGAGTCTTGACGGTCAAATTTGGAATCGGTATACTAGCGCGCACAGTCAGACGTCTGGGTGTCCCCCTCATCTAGATGTCTGCCTGTGCTTTTAAGGGGAGTGTGGACCAAATTGGATCAATTGCAGATCTGGCTTACAGCCCCACTTCGCCGAGCAGCCGCTCCGCTTGCGCCAGTTCCTCCGGCGTGTTCACATTAAAGAAGCTCAGACCATCCGGGTCATATTGATCCAGCGTACCCTGCTCGACGATCCTGGCCTGGATGCGCGGGAAGAAGCTGATCATGCGCTTCTCGCCGGCCTCCAATGCCTGGCTGACAGGCTCGGCACAGGTCTTGGAGTAGATCGCGTGCAGCGGCTGAAGCTTCCCCCCACGCCGGGGGACAACCACTTCGGCATCCGTCGCTATTGCCAGCATATGCTCAAGTAGGGATCGGCTAACGAAGGGCATATCACACCCCACCAGCAGAACGCGCGCGCCGCGCGCGGCCTCCAGAGCGGTCAGTAAGCCGTGGAGCGCACCCGTTCCGGGACGGCGGTCCTCCACCAGTCGCATCCCAAGGAAGGCGTAATCCTCCGGTCGGTTGGTCGTGATAAGGACCTCATCTCCGAGGCCCTCCACCCGCCGCAGCACGTGTTCGATGAGCGGCAATCCCCTTAGCGGAAGCAGCGCCTTGTCGCGTCCCATCCTGCTAGATCGTCCGCCTGCTTGAACCGCGATCGTAAGCATGGGCCGATTTTACCCGGGTGATATAATCCGCGAACTTCGCGATGCGGCCCACCAGCACCCTCGGAGATCTACTTGACCCACTAACGATCGAGGGAGAACTCTACGAGCCCTTGAAGGATGGTGCGGTCCGATGTTACGCTTGCGGCCACCGATGCCTAATTCGGGAAGGTCGGCGAGGCATCTGCCAAGTAAGGTTTAACCAGAATGGGCGTCTGCGAGTCCCCTGGGGATACGTAGGCGCCCTTCAGTGTGATCCCACCGAAAAGAAGCCCTTCTTTCATATTTATCCAGGCTCCGACACGCTGACCTTCGGAATGCTGGGCTGTGATTTTCATTGCGGCTACTGCCAAAATTGGGTGACATCGCAGGCCATGCGAGATCCAGCGGCAGATATATCTGCCGCTGGATTGCGACACATCTCTGCACAGGAACTGATTAGGTATGGCCTGCGTATGGGGGTCCAGGCGGTTGGGTCCTCCTATAACGAGCCACTGATCACATCGGAGTGGTCGGTAGAGGTGTTCAAGGAGGCGCAATCACAGGGCCTGACTTCTCTCTACATCTCCAACGGCAACACCACTCCGCAAGTGCTTGAATTCTTGAAACCTTATGTAACGGGCTATAAAATCGATCTCAAGAGCATGCAGGACAGGCAATATCGCCGATTGGGCGGTGTGCTCAACAACGTGCTGGACAGCCTGGAGCGGGTCCATGAGATGGGTTTTTGGCTGGAGGTCGTGACGCTGGTAATCCCTGGATTCAACGACAGTACCGACGAACTCATGGACGCCGCACGC
This sequence comes from Anaerolineales bacterium, assembly GCA_048054495.1. Classification (GTDB taxonomy): domain Bacteria; phylum Chloroflexota; class Anaerolineae; order Anaerolineales; family E44-bin32; genus JADFRG01. The sequence continues at coordinate 16,749 of JBGMQN010000080.1, read as the reverse complement.
TTCATAGCTTCCATCTCTCCGGATATTCCGTGGCACGTCACTGCTTTCCATCAAGACTACAAGATGACCGATCCCGACAATACCTCTGTCAGGACCCTTATCCGGGCGGTCGAGATTGGTCTCGAGGCCGGTCTGCACTTCGTATACGCGGGAAATCTTCCCGGAAGGGTGGAGACCTATGAGAACACCTATTGCCCCACATGCAGAACCTGCCTGATTGAGCGAGCCGGATATGTTATCCTCGCCTACCATTTAACGGATACTGGAAGCTGCCCAACTTGCGGAAGTCAAATACCGGGAGTGTGGCCAATAAACGCCAGCACTGTTCGGAAGGGAACCGCAGAAGACCTGTATCTTCGACGGCCCCGCCCAGTGCGATAGGTTAGAATCGCGTGCAGGTCAATGGCAAGAGCGTGAAGGTTCTACTGAGTTATGATCCGATTCCCGAGCACCGGGAGGAATATTTTCGCTACGTGCTGGGTGAGTTCATACCTGCCATGGAGAACTTGGGCCTGCCCATGTGCGAAGCCTGGCACACGGCCTATGGCCCCTACCCACTACGCTTGATGGGATTTATGGCAGACACTCCCGAGGCGCTTGAGAACGGATTGTCTTCGGAGGAGTTCCTGGAGTTGGAGGGTCGACTCCAGGAATTTGTCGTTAATTACAGACGCAAGATCGTACGGCATCAACCCCGGTTTCAGTTTTAATCCCCCAGTTTCGTTCTCGGCTCTGCATCTTCTGCGCTGATAGTGACCAATGTCACAGATTGCACTATAATCCCCCGAGCCCTGGCCTCGTCGATCACCGCCCGCGGTAGAACATCACAACATAGCCAGGGCTATCTCTTTTCCCCGTCTAGATTACTCCCAGTTCCTTCCCAACACGTTCGAAAGCCGCCAGCCCCTGATCGAGATCATTTCGAGTGTGGGCGGCCGAGTTCATGACTCGAATGCGGGCCTTGCCGCGCGGAACGGTTGGGAAGCCGATCGCCATTGCGAAGACCTGCTCCTCGAACAGTCGGAGACTGAAAGTCTGAGCCAGCGGCGCCTCGCCCAGCATGATGGGAACGATCGGTGTCGAACTGAGTCCGGTGTCGAAGCCCAGCTGCTCCATTTCCCCCTTAAAGTACTTCGTGTTCTCCCAGAGCTGCTCGACGAGTTCAGATGACTCCTCCAGGAGGTCGATAGCCGCCAGGCAGGCAGCAACGTCCGGGGCAGTCATGGCTGACGAGAATAGAAATGGACGACCGCGCTGCCGAAGCCAGTCGATGATCACCTGATTGCCGGTGACCGCGCCGCCGACGACGCCAAAGGCCTTCGACAGCGTACCGACTTCGATATCGACTTTGTCATGCAAGTCAAAATGATCAACGATCCCGCGTCCACCGTTGCCAAGCACCCCCTCGCCATGCGCGTCGTCAACCATGAGCAGATAGTCAAATTCATGGGCCACGGCGTATATCTCGTCCAGCGGGGCGATGTCGCCATCCATGCTGAACACCCCATCGGTGACTATGAGCGAGCGATTGAAATCCTCCCCCATGTGCTCCTGGATGACTTGCCGAAGCCCCTGAGCATCCGTGTGTGGGTAGCGGACAATCTTTGCTCCGGACAGCCGGCTCCCGTCGATGATACTGGCGTGGTTCAACTCGTCTGAATAGATCCCATCACCTTTTCCTACCAGCGCTGGAATTGCGGCTAGATTGGCATTGAAGCCCGATTGGAACGTGAGGGCGGCTTCCACGCCCTTGAATGCTGCCAAACGCGACTCTAATTTGAGGTGAAGGTCCATCGTGCCGGCGATCGTGCGCACGGCCGCGGGTCCCACACCATAATGATCGAGTGCGGTTTTGGCAGCCATCACTAAGCGAGGGTGATTGGCCAATCCCAAGTAGTTATTGGAACAGAAATTGAGGACCTTTTGGCCGTCGACCACAAGCCAGGCTCCTTGTGGGGACTCAATAGTGCGGATCTGGGTAAACAACCCCGTCGTCCGAAGGTCGGCGATCTCATCCGAGATCCAGTCGGTCTTGGTCATAGATTCCCCCGTCGGCTAGCTTAATCGAATTGAGTTAGGTAACAAGGAATTGCAGGAGCTGACTTGCGGGTCTAAGAATCAGTGTGCTGAAAAAGCCGCGACCTGCGAAAAGAAGCAGCAACAGCAGCATTGGGCCATATGGGCGAATTCTAGCCATGGTGGCCTGGCCACTTGGAGGTAGAAAGTAGGTCAGTACTTTCTCTCCGTCGAGCGGCGAAACGGGGATCAGATTGAATAAGAGAAGGATCAGGTTGTACCAAATGAATGTCTGGAGGAAGGCTGCAGCGTAGAACGAGAAGCCCTGTGAGGCGAACGCCGAATCGAGAAAGCCGGTCTGGAACGGGATTGAAGCCAGGATGGCCATAAGCAGGTTGGAGAGAGGCCCTGCGGCGGCCACGAACATGATGCCTGCCGGATTGCGACGCGTCACGGCGTAAGGATCGAACGGCACCGGCTTAGCCCATCCTAATCCGATCGCAAGGAATATGATCGTGCCGAGCGGGTCGAGGTGCTTAAGGGGATTTAGGGTGAGACGGCCCGCGCGCTGGGCGGAATCATCCCCCAACTGGAAGGCCACCCACGCGTGCGCAAACTCGTGTACCGTCAGCGCAATCACCAGGGTGATTGCCAGATACACGAACTGAACCGGGTTGTTGCCTAACCCTGCGAGCATGGCGGGCGATTATACCATTCGCCCTTTGGGTGCTTGTTTGCAGGTAAGAAACCCATAGGCCCGGAATGAGCCCGCGAATCGGCCCCAAGGCGCCGAATGATATAATGCCCCGACCCCCACAAGGCAGGACCGCAAGTGCTTGTAGAACTTCGAATGGACGATATCGTGCGTCTCAAAAAGCCGCACCCGTGTGGCGGTTCGGACTGGCGCGTGGTCCGTCTAGGGGCAGATATCGGTCTGAAATGTCAGACTTGTGATCGCAGGATCCTGCTTCCTCGGCGGGATTTGGCTCGCCGGATGAAAGATTGGGTCGAGAAGGGGAGCTAAGACTAGCTGCTCGCAGATCTAAAGGGGCGCGCAAAGCGTGCGCCCGTATGAACTAGGCTGTATTGCCCGGGGAGGGGGGCCTAGATGTTCGCTACGATGTTGCTGAACATATTCCCTACCCCTGCTCCAAAAAGCGCAAGGAGCACGATCACAGCTATACCCACCAATAGGATCAGCAGCGCGTATTCAACGAGCCCCTGGCCCTTCGAGGAAGAAAAAAACATGAATGCCCTCAATAGACCGGATAAATCGGATGACATGGCCAGTATAGGCCATCCCTTTGGTGACGCAATAGCTCTCCGTTCACAAAGCGCATATGGGAGATAACTGAGGTGCCTTACGTCGTCTGCGCGGAGGAATTGGATGGGAATTGGGTGGCACATGTCCCAGATCTGCCGGGCTGCTTCAACGCGCATAAGGAGCGTGAGGCCGCCATCAGCGGCGTCCCGAAGGCCGTGGATAGCTACGTGGAATGGTCCAATAGTCACGGATTTCGAATTTCTGGACTATCGGGACCCATGATCGTGGCTGAGGTGGCCCGCGCATGGATTTACGAGCAGGACCTACGAAGTAAACGCCTTCTTCGCTTCCGATCGACCCCCGCTTACGGAGGGCGAGGTTCAGGAATTGGAGAAGATTCTGCATGCCACTCGCCAGGATCTGGAAACTGAACTGGAGGGGATCAGCGCCGAAGCGGCGACGACTGAGCTTCCAGGCGAGAAGTGGTCCATCATGGGCGTGCTCGACCATGTCGCATCCGCGGAACAATGGTATTTCGACCGAATGGGGTTGGCGCTCTCCACCAGCGAATTGCCGGCCGACCCTCGGGCCCGGCTCATTAAGGTGCGGGATCACACATTGGCCAGCTTGCCGGCGCTCGCCGCGCGTAAAGGGGTAGTTACGCTCTCAGGAGAGACCTGGTCGGCTCGCAAGGTGATGCGGCGCACCCTGTGGCACGAGCGCGATCACACGCAGCACATTCGAAAAATCAAGCAGCGACTTTAGGTTGGAGATCGGGAGGCACCGATGACTTATTCCACCATCCGAATCGAGGTTCACGACCGAGTGGGCCTGGTTCAGATCAACCGCCCAAAGGCCCTTAATGCACTCAACGCGACCGTCATGGAAGAACTGGCGATCGCGCTGGAGGAATTTGACGCCGATCCTGATATCGGCGCGATGGTGCTCACAGGCGACGAGCGCGCGTTCGCGGCCGGGGCAGACATCAAAGAGATGGCGGATGCCTCATCAGTGGATATGCTCAAGACCGACCGCATCTCCCGCTGGGACCGCCTCCGGAAGATCAAGAAGCCAGTGATTGCGGCAGTCTCGGGCTGGTGCTTGGGTGGGGGACACGAGTTGGCCATGGGCTGCGACATGATCGTGGCTTCTGAGACGGCCAAATTTGGCCAACCGGAGATCAACCTCGGAGTCATACCTGGCGCCGGTGGCACGCAGCGCCTGACGCGAGCGGTCGGTAAAGCGCTGGCCATGGAGATGGTGCTGAACAGCCGCAATCTCACCGCAGATGAGGCGCTGCGCTACGGTCTGGTCAATCGCGTGGCGCCGGTCGAACTCTACCTGGAGAACGCCATCCAGCTGGCTCACGAGATCGCCGCGCGCGCCCCGCTGGCCATTCGATTCGCCAAGGAAGCGGTGAACAACGCATACGAAACTTTTCTGGCAGATGGGATTGCGGATGAGCGCCGCAGCTTCTACTTCCTCTTCAGCACGGAAGACCAAAAGGAAGGCATGAAAGCCTTCGTGGAGAAACGTCCGGCAGAGTGGAAAGGCGGTTAGTGCTCTGAAGGCCGTCTACTTTGACAAGAACATCTCCAAAGGGCTGGCCACCAAGGTGATCAAGCGGGTGTGGCCGGGGGTGGTGTGGACCCCGATCGCACCCACCGGTGTGGAAGAGATCCCCGACCCAGAGCTTCCGGGACCCAGGTGGCTGCGGGTACGCAATCGCCAGTGCGGCATCTGCGCAACCGATCTCTCACTCTTCTTTGTGAATATAGATCCCCGCGTCGCGCCGGCCGCCTTGCCGGGCTTCAACCGCATTTACCTCGGCCACGAAGCCGTGGGAGAAGTGGTTGAAATTGGGCCGGGAGTGGCGCGTTTTAAGGTTGGCGACCGGGTCGTCATCGAGGCCAGGCCCGGAGGCAGCCCCAACTGCTACACACAGGAAATCGATACGCCTTGTGAGTACTGCGCGAGAGGCGATACGCGATTGTGCGAGAACGGTTCGCTCGGTATGGCCCCCGCGGGAGCGGGCAGCGGTTGGGCCGACAGCTATACTGCCCACGAGAGCGAGGTCTGGCCCGTTCCGGACGATCTCACCGACGATCAGGCCTCGCTGATCGAGCCGATGGCGGTGGCAGTGCACGCCGTGCTGCGACGGCGACCTGAGGCTGGTGAGAAGGTACTCGTAGTTGGATCAGGGATCATTGGATTACTGACCCTGCAAGCTTTGAAGGCCCTATCTCCTGAGAGTCCCGTCACCTCGATCGTGCGCTATTCTCATCAGGGGGAGGCGGCCGCGCGACTGGGAGCGGACGAGGTGATCAGCGATGGGGCAGACATATATGCCAAGGCCGCGCGTATCACCAAGGCGAAGTACTACCAGGGTACGCTAAATCGAGGCATGCTCCTGGGTGGCTACGATGTGGTCTACGACTGTGTGGGAAGCAAGTTCACGTTGCGAGACTCCCTACGTCTGGTGAGGGCCGGCGGGACCGTAGTCATCGTCGGCATATCGCTCAATCGCATGAAGTTTGACACGTCGCCGATCTGGTTCCAGGAGGTCGATCTCATTGGATCTAAGACCTTTGGAATGGAAAAAATGGACGGCCGCAGAGTGCATACTTTCGATCTGGTGATTGAGATGCTCCAGGAGGGGGTGTTGAGCGAGGCCGAGCTCATCACGCATCGCTTTCCGTTTGCCGAATATCAAAAGGCCATTTCCACCGCCATGGACAAGCGAACCGGCGCCATCAAAGTCACGCTGACGTTCTAGTCTCCACCGCGTATAATCATCCTCAGCCTGACCCTGCCGAGACCTCGAGGGTCATGTCATTGCGAGGAGCACAGCGACGACGCAATCCCCAACATCCTGGGGGAGATTGCTTTGCTATGCTCGCAATGACACATCGCAATCGGCGTCTTGGATGATTCGCTAGCTACACGCCTACATCGTGTCGAACAGCCTAAACACACTCGGTCGAGCCGTCGAAGCGTGACTGCGATCATGATTTCTGTGAGGCAGGTTAGGCCGCTGAGTTGACCGACCAGTCGTAGGGAAGATAGCGGATTCGGGCGCCAGTGATATCTTCTGGCATATCCAGGTACTCGTCCACTAGCCGCAGTGCGCCTTCCCTCCCACCAAAATCCCCGGAATACCATTTGAAGATGCGAGATAGAAAAAGAGTCCGGGCCCCCGGATCAAATTGAGCGCCGATGCCGTTGATGAAGGCAGCAGCAGCTTGATCAAGCTGTGCGTCGAGCTGTTCGCCATCGTAGGCTGAAATCGGCGGACATGAGCGCGCCCCGCACACCAGCGCGAAGTGCACGCGCGGGTCGGGATCCTCGATACTCATCATCAGGCGCGGATCGTCCTTGGCAAATGGAAGGAAAGGGAGATAGGGATGGCGCCGGTTGCCGCGCAGCACACCGTGCTCAATATCATCCGCAGAGAATCTCATCCCGCCCACGTTGTAGGCGATCCTGCGGAAGAATCCAATGTCACGCAGCATTGAGCCGTTGACGTTGAAGTGGATGACCCCATGCAGGATCAGTGCGTTGTATAGATTGATCCAGAAGGCGATCTGCTGGGCTCTATCCCCCAGATCTTCCTTAGTGCAAGAGGGAAGGGCTCGTGTGAAGGTTCTGAACCGCGCGTAGGATTCGCTTTCCATCAGCCTGCTGTAGTCCACCTCGCCGGTGCTGGGAGAAATGGCCTGTACACGCATATCGTTGGCGATCTCTCTTAGGTTGCGCGCGGGATTCTCGAGGCCGCTCTGAGCAGGCTCAGGATTCAGCAGGTCACGCGGGCCGATGCCGAGCACTCGATTGGCGATATTATTCGCCGCCCGAACTGTGAGGGCCCCTAAATAAGAATAGCGAGATTCCACTCAATGATTCTACGCGGCCCAGCTTACGCCACGGGTACAAATTCTTACAAATGAGCGCTTGTGGTAAGATAGCGCGCACCTTTAAAATTCGAGGCTTAATTGGCGGAACCCGACAAAATCACCATCATCGAAGGCCCCCCGCCGACGTTCGAGCTGGACACAGACTCGTGGCTGCCAGGCCTCGTCGAAGGTCCAGTCCCCTCGCAGGTGGCGATGTGTCGCCTCCGAAGCCAAAACGCCCCAGAGCTTGTTGAGCGCTGCTATAGGGCCTGGCGAGATCGCCAGCCCATGACCCTTGAATACCGCTCGGAAGAGGGCCTCACGGACCAGGCGCAGATCATTGCTGCCAGGTGGGGAGAGGTGGATGAGAACCAGATGTTGCTGCTTTGGGTTCGCCTGGTTCAAGATCCCTTTCAGGTACGCATTGACTTCGACGATGGTCCGGATGACTATCCGGACGACGGCTTCGACCCCCTTTCCTAGCCCATAAATGGGCGAGTTCCAGTTCATCAACCTCGATCAGTCAGGCGGTGTGCTAACCGCTGCGCTGAATCGTCCCAAGGCGAATGCCTTCGATGAAACCATGATCGAAGAGTGGCTTTCGGTCCTGAAAACTGCGGAGCGGGACGACTCGGTGCGCTGCCTGGTCTTGACTGGGACCGGACGCATCTTCAGCGCGGGCCAGGAGCTGACTGCCTTCAATCAGGAAGAAGTCTCCTTCCGCGAGCATCTCTACCGCACCTACAACCGGGTCATCACGAAGATGCGCGGTCTGGAAAAACCTATCGTGGGCGCTATCAACGGCCCCGCGGTTGGAGCCGGGCTCGGAGTGGCATTGGCCACGGATTTGCGGGTGGCCGCCGAGAGCGCCAGCTTCATCTACGGATTTGTAGGGATCGGCCTTAGCGCCGATTCAGGAACTTCGCTCGCGATGCCGCAACTAATCGGTCTGGCGCGCTCGGTCGAGATGGCTTTTACCAATCGGGCTGTAACTGCGGAGGAGGCGCTAGATTGGGGCCTGGTCAACCAGGTCGTGCCGGACGACAAGCTTGGCGAGGCGGTCGGTGAACTGGCGACCAAGCTTGCCAATGGGCCAACTCGGGCCTACGGGCTCAGCAAACGCGCCATCAACCGCGCCAACATGGCCATGCTCAGAGAGACCCTCGAGTACGAAGCTGAACTGCAAGAGATTGCAGGGCGGACCGAGGACCACGCCGAAGGTGTGGCAGCGTTCCTGGAAAAGCGCGAGCCCAAGTTTCAGGGCAAGTAGGCCGAGTCTTTTCCTGCGCAGTCGATCGAAATAGCTCTTCCTGCCTCGCGGTGTTCAAACTAGCAATCTCATCATTTCCGCTCCCCCTTCTGCCACAGGAGGCTAGATATGGTTCACGGTGTAGAAACGCAAGCTGAGAGAGCTACGGGGACGATCAAGTTCCCCGAGTTCGAGGGCGAATACCGGAAAACCTCTCAGGCCGCAATGGACGATGCCCTGAACGAGCTTTCGGCGCATAAAGATGAATGGGTATCCCTTGAGATCAAGGAACGCATCCAGATCCTGGACGAAATGATGGAGGCCATGGAGGAGGCCTCCGAAGAGTGGGTTGCTGTCAGCCTCGAGATGAAGAACGAAAAGCGTGGCAGCTTTGGTGAAGGCGAAGAATGGGCCTCGATCTGGCCCATATTTCGTCTCCTGCGCATCCTGCGACAGTCCCTTGAAGACATACGCGTGAGTGGCAGGCCAAGAATTCCGGGGCCGATCCGTCAGCGCTCGGATGGCCAGGTCGTGGCGCAGGTATTTCCTCAGAGTTCGCTTGAAAGCCTCATCTACCTCGGGACCAAGGCTGAGGTGTGGATGCAGCCTGAGGTAACCGAGCGGGACTTGATTGCGGAGCAGGCATTGCCCTACAGAAACCCGCCCTCAGCTGGGAAGGTGGCGCTGGTTCTCGGCGCCGGTAACATCCCATACTTGCCCCTTGGCCAATCGCTGTACAAGCTCTTAGTGCCACTGCAGGTCGTGATCCTGAAGCTCAACCCCGTTAACGCCTATATCGGTCCGATCATGGAGAAGGTGCTCCGCCCGCTCATTGACCGCGGGTACATGCGGATGGTGTATGGCGGCGTAAGCGAAGGTTCTTACCTGGCCGATCACCCGCTAGTGGACGAGATCCATCTGACCGGCTCAGACAAGACTTTCGAGGCAATCGTGTTCGGAGTGGGCAAGGAGCGGGACGAGAGGAAGGCGCGTCGGGATCCAAGACTGACGAAGCGAATCGAAGCGGAGCTCGGCAACGTGAGTCCGGTGATCGTCGTGCCCGGACCCTGGAGCGAGAGCGACCTTAAATACCAGGCGACGCAACTCGCGACCTGGCTGATATTCAATTCAGGATATTACTGCCTTACGCCGCGCGTGCTTATACAGCACAAAGGGTGGATCCACAGGCAGAATCTGATCGCCAAACTGGGTGATGTCTTCTCAAGCGTGGAAACTCGTAAGGCCTGGTATCCCGGCTCGGCTGGAATTCACGAGTCCTTTATGGCCGAGCATCCGGAGGCGCTGCGCTTCGGTCGGGCAAAGGAAGGCAACTTACCCTGGACACTGATCGCGGATGTTGATTCGACGCGGGAGGACGAAATCGCATTCACGACCGAAGGCTTCTGTTCACTTATGGCAGAGACTGCCTTGGAGGCGGATAGCGTTGCCGAGTATCTCGAGCGGGCGGTTGCCTTCGCCAACGATCGTCTCTGGGGAACGCTAAGCGCCACGATTCTGGTTCACCCGAAATCGCTCCGGGATCCAGAGATTGCGGCTGCGTTTGAGAGAGCCATCGCCGACCTCCACTATGGAACGGTCTATGTCAATGACTTCACGGGCTTTGGCATATGCTGGGTGGTCACCCCCTGGGGCAGCTACCCGAACGACGACATCTATGATGTGCAGTCTGGAATCGGAGTGATCTGCAACGCCCTCATGTTCGAACGCACCCAAAAGGCTGTCATCCGCGCGCCGTTCAAGAAGTTCCCCAACCCATTCTTGGTGACCAAGAAGCGCATGGCTGCATTCACAAGGCGGTTGGCCTATTTCGATGCCAAACCCGGGGTGGGTAAGCTTCTTGGAGTCTTCTGGAGCGCGCTAACAGCCTGACCATTGCAGAACATTATTCCAGGCCTCAACCAGATCTCGCTAGGCTATGTCAACGCCTTTCTGTTGGATAGCGACAGTGGCCTGACACTGATCGACACGGGGGTCCCAGGCAGCGCCGACAAGATCCTGGCTGCGGTTCGGGAATTGGGACGGGAACCGCAGGATATCAAGAACATCTTGGTGACCCACCTGCATGCCGATCATACCGGGAGCCTCAAGGCGCTCAAAGAGCGCACGGGCGCCCCGGCCTGGATGCACCATGAGGATGCCGAAATGATTCGCGTGGGAAAAACCATGCGACCGCTCGATCCCGCTCCCGGAATCCTTTGGAAATTTATTTCGGGTCTTGCCCAACGACGCAAATCTGGGATCGAGCCCACCGAAATCGAGCATGAGCTGTCGGACGGCGAGATCCTTGAATTTGCGGGAGGCATACGGGTTATCCACGCTCCCGGGCACGCCGCGGGGCAGGTCGCCCTATTGCTGCATGATGAGGTGCTGATCGCTGCCGATGCGGCCAGTAACTTCCTCAGGCTAGGATACCCGCCCATCTTCGAAGACTTTGGGCTTGGTCGAGAGACCTTGCTACAGCTGGCGGCACTCCAATTCGAGGTGGCAGTCTTCGGGCACGGCAAACCAATCACCACGCGCGCCTCGGAGCGCTTCCGGGAGAAGTGGGGGACTTAGTTGGGGGCTGCCGACCAGCAGTATGACGAATTAGGCCAGTCGGATCTTACGATGCGTTTTCCGCTCCCAGCCTCGCCCGCTCCAACTCCACGATGTCTTCATCTAACTTTCTGTAGAGCGGCTTTGGCTTGGTCAACGACTGGCCAGGGGGCAGCTTGCTCGGCGCCCAGCGGCCGATTGCACTGGTTCCATCGTAGATCAGTGCGGAGTGCGCGCGGGTCTCTTCCTGGTAGGTTTCTATTCGTTGCTCGCCAAACAGCCGGCCCTCATTGCCGAGCGCGGTGTGTAGTCTCTCGGAGCTGAACGGCAAAAAGGGCGCAAACAGCACCTTCAACGAGTCGACCGCTTTCAGCGCGGTATAGACGGTCCGGGCAGCCGCCGGCTTGTCCTCATCGATCACGCCAAACCAAGGGGCCCGATCCAGGTAGCCGTTGACTTCGCGGGCCAACCGCATCGCCTCTTGCAGCGCGGCCCGCAGCCGCACCGCCTCCACGTGCGCACCAACGGTTTCAAATCCGCCCTCAACCCGTTCTAATAGCTCCTGATCTTGGGCACTCAAGTTCCCCGGCTCGGGCACCTTACCCTCCCAATGCTTGTACGCAAATGAGCTCACCCGGTTGGCCAAATTTCCCCACGTCGCAACGAGCTCATCGTTGTTGCGACTGAGAAAATCCGCCCAAGAAAAGTCGCTGTCCCGCGATTCCGGCATCGCCGCCGCGATGTAGTAGCGGATGGCATCCGCGTCGAACCGCTCCAGAATATCAGGAAGCCAAACCGCCCAGTTGCGGCTCTTGCTGAATTGCGCTCCCTCGAAGGTCATAAACTCGTTGGCGGGAACGTCGTAGGGAAGATTGAGATGCAGGTTCTCATCCTGCTCGAAGATGCGATCTACGCCCATAAGCTCCGCCTGCCAGATCAAAGTGTGGAAGGGGATATTGTCCTTGCCGATGAAGTTGTAGATCTTGGCGGCGGGGTCATACCACCAGGCCTTCCAGGCTTCAGGCTCTCCGATGTTATTGGCCCACTCAACGGAGGCGGTGAAATACCCCATCACAGCCTCGAACCACACGTAGAGGCGCTTGTCATCCCACTCCGGAAGCGGAACTGGGATACCCCACTTGATATCGCGTGTGACGGGGCGCCCCAGCAGCCCGCCCTCTATGTAGTTACGGGCAAATTTGTAAACATTAGGCCGCCAATGATCGGCGTGCCGATCGAGGTACTCGAGCAGACGGTCCGAGAAGGCCGGCAGGTCAAGGAAGAAGTGCTCAGTTTCACGCACCACTGGCGTACTTCCGTCGATCTTGCTGCGAGGATCGATCAGATCCAGCGCGTCTAGCAGATTGCCGCAGTTGTCACACTGGTCGCCGCGCGCCTCGCCGTATCCACAGATCGGGCAGGTGCCTTCGACGTAGCGGTCCGGCAGAAAGCGTCCCTCCGATTCGGAATAAAGTTGATTCTGCTTCTCAAGGTACAGGTACTCTTGCTCGCGCAGACGCAGGAAGAAATCCTGGGCGATCCGGTGGTGGTTTTCGGTATCGGTATGGGTGAAGAGGTCATAGCTGATGCCGATGGCAAGCTGTGTGTCCAGGAACCGTTGGTGGTAATGCTCAAAAAGCTCCCTTGGGGATTGGTTCTTCTTGTACGCCTCGACCGTAATGGGCGTGCCATGAGAATCCGAGCCCGATACCATCAGCACCTGGTTGCCTTTAAGGCGGTGATAGCGCGCGAAGATGTCGGCCGGCAGATAGGCACCCGCTAGATGCCCGACGTGCAGGTCGCCGTTGGCATAAGGCCAGGCCACACTGACATGGATCTTGTCGCTCACGTGTCGCTCGCTTTCCTAAATAAAAAAATCGCCAGCGCGAGGCTGGCGGTGCTTCCGGTCGGATCTGCGCTGGTTAGGCGCGCCCCTCCCAGGCCGATGGCGCTCGCTCTATCGGCAGTGAGTTCCCGCACATGACCATCCCTGCGAGTTCAAGCATCGCGCTTATTGTAACGTCTGATTCAAAGAGGTCAAGCACAGACAACGGGGTGGCTAGATGCCCAGCTCACGAGCCAAATCAGCGGGAAAGCAGAAGTAGGTGACGCCAATGGCAGGGTTCTTGTGCCGCGGGCGCTTGTAGGGGATAGATGGTTCGACTGCGGTAACTGTACTCGTCCAGCACCTGCTAGCCGCCCAGTGGTCAGGTTCGCAGGGTCTTGACCACGCTCGAGAATCCTCCGGCAGATTCGACAGTATATTACTGAGTCCCGATGAGACGTGTTCCCCAGATTACCCCAGAGGAAGCCGCACACATGGTACCGGAGGGCGCCACACTGATGGCGGGCGGGTTCGGAATGACGGGCAATCCGATGCATCTGCTACACGCCTTAGCCGAGACCGGTACGAAGAATCTAACCTATGTCGGCAATAATGTCGGAGAACCGGGCCTCGGAGGCGGGCGGTTGCTGCTGGGCGGGCAGATCAAGAAGGCTATCGGATCGTTCTTTACTTCCAATCCGGAAGCGGTGCAGGCCGCGCAGGAAGGGCGCATTGAGGTGGAGCTGATACCGCAGGGATCACTGGTCGAGGCGATCCGTGCGGGCGGGGCGGGGATCGGCGGCTTTTATACGAGAACGGCCATCGGAACTGCATTAGGAGAAGGAACTGAAACGAAAGTCATCAACGGCCAGACCTACGTTTTGGTCCCCGCGCTGCGGGCCGATGTGGCTTTCGTTCATGCGTGGAAGGCAGACACCGCCGGGAATCTCGCGTACCGGATGACGGAGCGCAATTTCAACAAGGTCATGGCCACCGCTGCCGATCTGGTGATCGCGGAAGCTGAGCACATCGTGCCCGTCGGCGAGCTCGATCCGGAACATATACACACGCCCGGAAACTACGTCGATTACTTGGTTGAAGTCAGCACGTCGTTGGAGGACCTGGGCTCCTCCGCCTCTGTCCTTGCCGGAGAGTCGAAGGTCAGCGAGCTGCGGATGCGAATCGCTAAACGAGCGTTACGGGAATTAAAGCCGGGTGACGTCGTCAACCTGGGGGTAGGAATTCCCACGCTGATCGCTGACCTCATCACCCCCGAAAATGACGTGATCCTGCATAGCGAAAATGGGATGCTCGGTGTCGGACCTTCACCGGAAGAAGGCGGCGCCATGGAGTATCCGGTCAACGCCGGCAAGATTCCGGTCACCGCGCTTCCCGGAAGCAGTTATTTCGACAGTTCCGACTCGTTTGCCTTGATTCGCGGCGGACATGTCGATGTGGCCATTATGGGAGGTCTACAAGTCGATGAGAACGCCAACCTGGCGAATTGGGCCGCGCCGGGCAGGCCGCTGTTGGGGGTAGGTGGCGCGATGGATTTGGCTCAGGGCGCGAAGCGCTTGATCGTTACAATGACTCATCGCAAGAAAGACGGATCGCCCAAGATCGTGCCGGAATGTGATTTGCCGCTCACCGCCCTGGGGGCAGTCAACACCGTGATCACTGAGCTGGCCGTTTTCGAATTTGTCGGCCAAGAACTGAACTTGCTCGAGATCATGCCCGACGCATCCCTCGAAGAGGTCCGGGCCGACACAAGCGCACGATTCAAAACCGCCTTGCAGTAGCGACGATCTATCAAATCGCTGCGTAACAATCGCTAATGACTTTGCAGGGTCCCTATTACTTCCGCACAGTTGGATGTTGGCCGTTGATCGGTTGGCTATCCTGGCTAGATCGACGCAGCAAATCGATCGGCGCGGGCGGCGAAGACGAAGTCGGCCTCTGAGAGGCCATCGATGCTGTGGGTGGAGATCGTGATGCTGGCCTTGCCCCAGCCCAGGCAGAGGTCAGGATGGTGATCGACCGACTCTGCTAACTCTCCCACCTTATTCACGAAATCGAGGGCAGACTGAAAGTCCTTGAATTTATACTGCTTCTCCAAGTGCCGGTCGTCGATCACTTCCCAGTCATTGCCGAGCTTCTCAAGGTAACGCTGCAGCTCGGCTCCCTCGAGGGGCGAGACGCCTCCCCCACGAGGCGGATTAAGTTCGCGATCCGCTAAGTCACTCATTCTGGAACCCTCACTCCGATTCTGGAATTGACATTCTAGCGATCCTGCATGATTTGCATGGAATTCTCACCCGGATCCCTAGAGCAGCCTAAGATAGTCTCATTCTCAAAGTAGAACTCGCAAATGCCTCTACTTACCTAGCCGCGAAGGCGCCCGTTCTGCAACGGATTCGATGATCTCGGCCGCCATATCATACCGGCCAAATGGTGGCATCAAGTAAGCGCCGCCCACACTATCTTTCAGATGGTCAAGGATCTCGACCGCAATAGCTATCCCAGCCTGCGGTGCACGATCGCCAGCGGCCGACACGCGTTTCTGGATCGCTTCCGGAATTGAGATGCCAGGCACCTCGTTATGCAAGAACCGGGCGTGCTTGATTCCGTACAATGGAAGTATGCCGACAAGCACCGGTATGCCAAGGGGCCCGTGCCGATCTTCAAAGGCGGAGATCGTTTGCTCGACACGCTCGGGCTCAAACACGGGCTGGGTCAGCACGAAATCCGCGCCGGCCTCGATCTTTCGTCGCAGTACACGTATTTCCTGCTCCATATTGGCCGCTTCAGGATTTAACGCACATCCTACATAAAACGAAGTGGCCTCCCCGATCTTATCCCCATGGTGGTCGAGCCCGGCATTGAACCCATGCTTAACGAGCTTGATTAGCCCAGAGGGGACCACATCGAAGTTATCGGTTGCTTCTGGGTAATCGCCGATGGAAGTGGGATCGCCCATCACTACGAAGATGTTGCGGACTCCCGTGGCATGTGCGGCCAGGAGGTCGCCCTGTACACGAAGCAAGTTGCGCCCCCGGGTCGGGAAATGGAGGATGGTCTCGAGCCCCACGTCGTGCTGGATGAGATGGCACACGGCCCACGGGCTCATACGCAGGCGGGCCATAGGACTGTCCGAAACGTTGATGACATCCGCCCCAGCATCGGCAAGCAGACGCGCTCCGGCAAGAAGTTTCTCTACCGAAAGGCCGCGCGGTGGATTGACTTCAACGGAGAGAACAAATTCGCCCGTTCCCAACTTTGAACTCAAATGGGTGGGTTCCAACTGACCGGATATGAGTATCTCGAGATCTTCGTCGGTCTCAATGGATATGGTGCTGACCCGGGTGGGATCGGCTTGTTCGAATGCCACCCGCATATGAGCGATATGCTCGGCGGTCGTTCCACAGCATCCTCCGATGATGCTGGCTCCGACCTGGGTGTATGCACGCGCGTAATCCGAGAAGTAGTCGGCAGCGGCCGGGTACATAATGCGTCCCCCGACTTGCTCCGGCCAACCCGCGTTCGGCATTACGGAGAACTTAGCTTCTGGCACCGCGCGCCGCATAGCCTGCAGTACTCGAAGCAACTGAGCCGGCCCCCCGGAACAGTTCGCTCCAATCACATCCGCGCCGGCCTCCCAGAGCAGCGTGGCGGCCTGGGCAGGTGTGTCCCCGAGCAGCGTGCGGTCGTCTCGCGTGAAAGTAACCGAAGCAATTACGGGCAGGTCGCCTGCGACTTTGGCGGCCTGAATTCCCTCGCGCAATTCGTAGAGATCGCTTTGTGTTTCCAGCGAGATTAAGTCCGCGCCTGCCTGCTCTAGAGCGGTGATTTGCTCGGTGAATGCTTCATACGCTTCCTCAGGCTTGACTCGACCGAATGGAGCCATGCGTACACCCAGCGGACCCACGCTTCCGGCAACGAGCGCATCTGA
>JBGMQN010000025.1:20549-26373 GCA_048054495.1 Anaerolineales bacterium | reverse complement strand
AGGAGTTCTTGCAGATCCAGACGCGTGAGCAGCCAGATGAGCAGGCCCAAGGAGATCAGGGTGCCCGCGATCTTCAGCCATCTTGTCCAGCTTCGATCAGTCGAAGATTCTTCTGTCATCTTCCACAGTCACCAGGCGCTGCAATTGGGAGACCAACCTGTTTCGGTCGAGACTGGCGTTTCTAGGCAATAGCAAGCGGTATGCCGGTGCATCCTGGAGCGCTCGGCGCAGCGCCGCACGCTCGCGAGATTTCCAGTCCTCCAGGTAATCCAACGGCGCGTCGAAGCCACGCACTAGTTCAATCGTATGCCGAGCCTCCTTGAAGTTCACTTGCATAAGTTCGTCAACAAGGTGCTCCATATCTCCGATCGGCTCGAGTTTGACCTCTTTTGCCTCACTGCGCTCGAGCAGCAGCAGAGCCTGCAGCCTGGCAAGTGAAGCCGTCCTGCGATCCGGCCAGAGCAGGCTGGGTCCTACCCGCAGCGGCCACTTTATCCGTTCGCCCGATACTTGTCGCACGAGGCCAAATACGGCGAGGTGGGCGCGTTGCCTGGCACTCAATTGGCTGGAAGCGCCGGGTACCTCCTTCAAGAGGCTCATGTACAGGTGTGCGCGGGATGGGTACGAAAGCGTATCCCCGCTGGAGGCTAGAAAAACGTAGTCGTCAGCATGCAATTGCCAACCCGGACCTCCCTGATCCAGCATTATGGAGCTTATTGTTGTCTTTCCCACTCCACCCGGCCCAGTAAAAACCAGGCTCCGATCTCCCTGCGCCAGGGCCGCCGCGTGAAGCAGCATTGCGTCTCGTCTGCTGCACAAGTAGCGAAGGCAACCATGGACAAGCATGTGGTGCACCATCGGGACTGCCATCTGGTTTCCAGTACCCTCGATCAGAATCGAGGCATCGCCGAAGTGGATACGGTAATACCATCTCGCCAGCCCCTTGTGAATCTTCAGCCGGTAGTTTGCCTCGGGGCGGCGGGGAAGACTCGATTCCGTCCAGCGCAGCGTGACTAGCGGCAGCTCTGTCGAAATTGGGCCCGATGCAGGTCCGTACTCAGCATGAAAGTAGTCAGCCGCGAACGAATCGTCGGTTTGAACTCGCAGTCCCACCAGCCCATGAAAGTCAAAGGACCGATCAAACTGCAATTTGGGCAGCCTCTTGAAGCACGGCTTCATACCGCTCGGCGATGTGCCGGATATCGAACCGCTCGGCTCGTGTGCGGCTGGCGCGCTTCATTTCCAAGAGCCGCTCCCGGTCCTCAAGGCACCAGCGCAGAGCCTGCTCGAAGCAGGCCGAGTCGTCCACTTCGCAGAGTCTTCCATTCACCTCATTCTCAACCAGCTCCGAAAGGCCGCCCACACGGCTGGCCAGGATCGCCAAACCTATGGCAAGCGCTTGTACACCAACTACCGGGAGGCCCTCCGAGCGAGAGCTGAGCAACAGCAGGTCACTCGCACTAAGACGCTCCTCCACGACCTCTCCATCGACCCATCCCGGCAACTCAACTCGCGATTCGAGATCGTGACTTATTACCAACTTTGTTATTGCGCGCCGGTCGGGCCCATCTCCCAGCAGCTCGCATTGCCAGGGAACATCCTGGACTCTCGCCAGTATCTCCACAAGCATCGGAAGATTCTTCTGCGGCTGGAAGCGCCCGGCAAAGATTAGACGCGGAGGATCCGACACCGAACCCGGCCCGTCACTCCGCAGATCGATCCCGTTCGGAATAACCTCGATATCCACCTCGTAGTGCCGGAGTGCAAGGTCTCGCGTGTGCTCACTCACGGCAACCACCCTGGCGGCATTGTTCCAGATCGGCGGGGTGAAGGGGGACACGAATCGAAACCAACGATCGGTCTTCTCTGGGACGCCACCCGGAACGTCTCCAAGGTGTGCCGTAAGGACGTAGGGTATACCAGTCATCTTCGATAGGCGGGAGGCAAGCACTCCGGTCGGCACCGCAAAGTGAGCATGGATGACGTCCGGCTTCCAAGAACGGGCAACCCGCAGAGCGGGCAGCAGTGCCCCCAACACGTATCCAGCCATGGATACAAATGAAGCCCGATAGCGCGATTGTCTGCCGGTCAGGACGCGGGAAACACGGTAGCCGTCAAGCGTTTCCTCCGGCGCCAATTCGGGAGCTCTCGATGTAATTACCCGCAGCTCATGCCCGCGCTGGACCAGTGCCGCGCAGAGTGCAGCGGCGGCACGCCCTCCCCCGCCCCCAACCGGAGGAAACTCGTAATTCAGGACCAGGATTCGCATCTAAGACGAGCTGCAGGACTAAAAGCCGGCATCGGGTCAGCTTGAGGGGCTGAGGTAGCTGATAGGGTGAGACAGAGAATAGGACTAGGTCCCGGCTGGTCCGCCCTTATCATTCAGGACCTGGCGGATGGAGTAGGTGGGCTTGGCCTGAGACTCGTGGTAGGTGCGCACCAGCAGCTCCGCGATAAACCCCATCAAAATACACAGGAAGCCAAGGATCACCAGCATCGTGCTGATGGGGAAGAGAGGCGATCGCAGCACCGAAGTCCCCACCAGTAATCTACGCACCCCCAGGAAGACCAGGACCGCGACGCTGGGCGCAATAATAAACAGTCCCAACCCTCCAAAGATGTAGATCGGGTTCCGTGCATAGCTGATCAGGAACTTTACGGTGAACAGGTCGAGCAGCACCTTGACGGTCCGTTCCAGCCCATAATTCGCTTTTCCATGCAGGCGGGGATGGTGCTTGACCGGCACCTCCACGATGCGGGCCCCCACCGATCCGGCGTAGGCCGGGATGAAGCGGTGCATTTCCCCATAGAGGCGAAATCCCTGCAGCACGTCCCGCCGGTACGCCTTGAGCGTACAACCGTAATCGTGGAGAGGCACACCCGTGACGCGCGAGATAAGCCAGTTCGCCACTCTCGAGGGAAAGCGTCTGGTGAGAAAAGGATCTTTCCGATCCATTCGCCAGCCCGAGACCACATCGTACCCTTCGTCGATCTTGTCCAGCATCATGGGAATATCCGAAGGGTCATTTTGCATGTCGGCGTCGATGAGCACGATCACTTCACCACTCGAATAGTCGATCCCTGCTGCAATGGCTGTCGTCTGGCCGAAGTTTCGACGGAATTCGATTACCGTGACATGCTCTTCATCGCTCTCAGCGAGCGAGCGCAAGACCTGCGGACTTCCATCCACGGATCCGTCATCCACAAAGATCAGCTCGTAGTCCCGCCCCCGAAGCGCGGCCGTCAACGCCTCGTGAAGGATGGGGATATTGTGTTCCTCATTCAGGACCGGGACGATGACGGTGGTTCGCTCGGCACTGGGCTGCGAGCCAGCTGCCAGGACCCCTTCCGCCACCTTCCGCGTCTCAATCGAAGCCATGTCCAGCGCTCTTGATCACAGCCGTGACCCCATTTTCCCAGCGGTGCCAGTCACCAAAATTGTCCTCCAGGATACGCTTTCCCTCTCCGATGGGATCCAGGCCCACCATCTCGAGATCCGCGTCGACCATGATTCGTACCAGGGATTTGTAGGTAATCTTTGGCTCCCAGCCTAAATCCCGCCTAGCCTTGGATGAATCGGCGACCAGTGCATCTACCTCTGTCGGCCTGAAGTAGCGCGGATCGATCTCAACGTACTCCTGCCAGTCCATGTCGGCGTAGGCGAAGGCCTCCTCAACGAACTCACCGATCGTGGGTGCTTCGCCTGTTCCAACGACATAGTCGCCCGGGCTCTCGAGCTGCAGCATTTGCCACATCACTTCTACATACTCGGGCGTGTATCCGTAGTCGCGCCGCGATTCCAGATTTCCGAGATAAACCTTGTCCTGTAGGCCGGCCTTGATTCTGGCCACCGCACGCGTGACCTTGCGAGAGAGGAAGGTCGCACCGCGCCGCGGGCTCTCGTGGTTGAACAGGATTCCGTTTACGGCAAACATATCGTAGGCTTCACGGTAATTGGCAGCCATCCAATAGCCATAAACCTTGGCAATCGCATAGGGGCTCCGCGGCCTGAAGAGTGATTGCTCGTTCTGAGGCGGAGGCGCGTCGCCGAACATCTCGCTGGATGAGGCCTGATAGAAGCGAGTCTGGATGCCGCTGCGGCGCACGGCTTCCAGAATTCGGGTCGTGCCGAGGCCCGTGACCTCGCCGGTCCACTCCGGCATTTCGAAGCTGACCATTACGTGAGATTGCGCGCCCATGTGGTAGATCTCGTCGGGCCGCACGTTGTAGACCAAGTTTGAAAGCTGCTCCCCATTGGAGAGATCGCCATAGTGCAGAATAAGACTGGCTTGGGGATCGTGAGGGTCCTGGTAGATATGATCGATCCGCTCAGTGTTGAACGTGCTGGACTTGCGCATCAGGCCATGGACTTCGTATCCCTTTTTCAACAGGAATTCTGCGAGAAAGGATCCATCCTGGCCTGTGACGCCAGTGATTAACGCTTTAGGCATTCAGTTGCACTCCCGGAAAAACCCGCTAAAATTCAGGCGCTGAATTATACCTCTGGGACATCCGTCGTCAAGCGAGCGGAACGGCGGGCACGAACAACATCCAAGGTTACGGCACCCACCAGATATACCACGGCGAAGATCGCAAGCACTGCCACCGTCTTAAATAAGCTCAGCCTTGGTGTCTGGTAGTAGCGTCCCGCGTACCACTGAATGAACAGCAGCGAGGCCACTCCCACCAGCACCCCAGACCGAAGAAGCCACGGACTCCTGACCTCTCGGGCGTGGTACCAAGCCCATCCTGCCAAGGCCATCTGAGGGGCGAGAAAGACCGCGCGGGCCCGGGGATTGTCCCACTGGTCACCGGCCAGCCGGTAAGAAGCCCCAATTATGACGATCCAGACCACCAGATTGAGATAGGTCTGCAAACTGCGCCATCCGGTACTGCGAAGTGCAGCAAAGGGGGAGTAGATCATAAACGGTAGCAAAATGAACCATCCCAGTGCACGCACAATTCCAATGGCCCTTGGCAGGGGAAGACTTGTGGAGTCCATCAGCGTCGCAGGCAGAAACGGCTGCACGAGGCCATTTCCAGTCGCCATAGGGATATTTGCCCACTCAGGCGTCTGATCAAACAAGAGCTGAACCCAGCCGGAGCCGCGTTCCAGCTTATAGAGCTCGAATTGCGCTCCGTCCGAAATCCAGGCGCCAACTAGCGCTAATGGATTACTCGGGGAGACCACGGTCACTTTCTGCCAGGCCCCTACCGTCAGGGAGAGCGCCAATAGCCCTAGCAAACTGATTACCAAGACTCCCGCCAACTGTGCCCTGCGCCCCGCGCGACCTTCCCACACCAGGCCAACCACGACGACCGCCACCATCAAGAGCGCATAGGGAGGTGAGATGGCCAGACCAAGAACTGCAGATACGAGAATCGTGGCAATTCCAATGCGAGTATCCGCGCGCTTGAAGCGCGCATAGCCATACAGCATGCTTGCGAACAAGGCGATAAGCAGCGGTTCACGCATCTGAGAGGCGCCCAGCACCACCGCTTCCGGATAGATCGCCACACCCCAAGCTGCGAATGCGGCCGGCTTGGACCCGAAGCTCAGATTCACAAATCCCCATGTGAACAGCACGGCCAGGCCACCCACGATGGCATTCACTGCGACTGGCAGCATCGGGCGATGCACCGAGGGGCTCAGCGTTCTATAGATCAGGCCGCTTGCGAACAGCAAACCGCCATATTGGTCACTCTCGGCTTGATCCGAGAAAGCGTCAGTGAGCGGGCCTGACAGCTTAGCCAGTCGCCATGCTTCCAGGTCCCTGCGGTAAGCATCTAAGTAGAAATACCCCGCCTGGTGAGGCTCCGAATC
>JBGMQN010000025.1:11637-20449 GCA_048054495.1 Anaerolineales bacterium | reverse complement strand
CGATTTCAAGCTGTTTTTGTTCTTCTCCACTGCCAAATCCAATACGCTACGACATAAAAAACGAGCATTTGTAAGGGTATCAGAAAGCGCGGGTTGTCTCCGTGATCGGCCAACGTCTGGACAACCGATGCAATCCAGACCAACCCTCCAGTCAGCAAGATGTACCGATCCAGCCCGAGCCGGCCTCTCACGCGCCGGCTCACGAACACCAGAACGCTTCCTGCCAAGAATGCCGCGTTGGCAAACAACGTGACGAGGCGTCCCACCGCCACCCAGGCCGCAAGCAACCCACCGATCCATTCCGAGCGAACCGCCGCCCGGTCCCAGAATACGGGCGCTTTCCAGAAATCAACCCACCCCTCAGCCGCGTTGGCCAGGTAGAGATCTGGATGCTGCAGAATGAGCTGAACCGAAAGCCGCTGCAGCTCCGCGGATAATGCGAAGAAGCTCAATCCAGAGACTTCACTCATTTCCGGGATGGCATCCCAGATGGCGTTCGTCTGCGTGCCGCGTTCTGCAATCTGGGCATCTCGATACTCTAGATAGGTATCCCGAAGTGGGGCCACTTCGTCCGGCAAGAACTCGAAGAACTCGCCGGTGTGCTGCACCAGCTGATATCCCCCCAACGTGGTCGGCGCGAACATGTCGTAGGTGGTGTACATCCAGGCCAGCCAGGCGCCGAGCATCAGGGCCGGTGCCAGGGCATAGATGGCGGCCAGCCGAAGGCTCCTCCCCTTGGGTCCAAGCCAGACGAAGATGAGCAGCCAAACCGGAAGCAGGAAAAACAGCGGACGCACGAGTGCAGCCATCGAGGCAGCGATCCCCATCGCTAGCGCAAACGCATAGGTCCACCTCCCAGACTGAGCGCGATCCACAGCAACCAGCAGGGTGATGCTCAACACGAGAAAGAAGGTTGTGAGGGTCTCGCTTAGCAGATTCGCTTCGAAAAGGACCGGGCCGGGGATCAAGTTGTAGAGCAAGCCCACTATGGCGCCGAAGGCCGGGCTTCCGACTGTCTGCAGGGCAAACACGAAGAGCAACATCGAGATGGCCCAGCCAAGCGTCATCTGCACCATCCAGATCAGATCCGGATCACGCCCAAGCAGCGCAAGGAATGCGGGATAACCCGGAACGCGGGTCGCATCGTATCCGGAAAGGCCGGCTTGCTTGAGGGCCGCGGCAAGCCGCATGTAGGAGGGCGTGTCTCCGTACGAGGCGGGCGCGTACGCCAGCCAGAGCCCGAGGCGCAGAACGAGCCCCACTGCTCCAACCAGGAAGCCCCATCGGAAAGCCGGGCGTTCGCCCAGGCTCACTCCTCCAAACCCTCCAACGCGCTTGCGGCTCGTGCGATCCAACTGTACTGGGGGGCATCTTCCAGAGCATGCGCCGCCAGCCAGTTGCGTTGGCCCGGATCGGCCATCAGCGTCCCCAGAGCCTCACCCCAGGCCGCCACATCGTCAGCCGGCAGCAGCATCGAGTTGCTCTCGTTCAGGATCTCTCGTATGACGGGCAAGTCGCTGGCCAGAATGGCGCGGCCCGCCGCCAGGTACTCAAAAACCTTCATGGGACTGGCGAACGCGGCCGTGTCGCCTCCGCTGCTCACCTCGATCTGCCGCTCATAAGGCATCAACAGCACATCACAGCTTGCCTGAACCATGGGCATTTCCTCGTTCGACAGGAACCCTAGCAGGCTTACGTTCTCGAGTCCCAATTCCTCAAGTCGAGCTCGCCAGCGCTCGACCGCGGTCTTTTCCCCTCCAGCCCATAAGAAATTTACTTCTGGATAGCGCTGCGCTAGCTCCACCATCAGGTCCAATCCGCGGCCCCGATACAGATGACCGGTGTACCCCGCGGTTGGCCGATCGGGCAGATCCAGCAATATCCTGGCCTCCTCCGCAGTGGGGAGGTTGTGGTAGCGCTCGAGATCCACTCCATTGGGCGCTACGATCGTTGAAGGGGGATCGAGTAGTTGCGCATAGGATTCTTTTACCCAGTCCAAGAGCGCCTTCGTCGTTATCACGACTCGCCGAGCCCCGCCACCGGTTAGAAATCTGCGAAAGAGAATGGGGCCCATGCGGCCATGTGGCCGGTCATGCAGCTCCAATAGCGTGGGCAATCCCTTTCTGGATGCCAGCGCCGCCGCCTGATAGGGCCATACATAATAAAGATCGGCTCTCCAGCGACGCGCGGCTCGAACCGCCCGGAGCGAATACAACCAGCCTCGGGGCCAGGGGAAGTCCGCGATCCACTTCACCGCAAACCGGTTCTTTACCCCATAGTGCTTGGCAATATCCTCCCAGGGCAGCTCAGGATCGCTTCCGAGCGTCCAGAGACGCACATCATGGCCCAGTTCAGCGAGCGCCGAGCAGGCCTTCATGAGCTGAATTGAATTGGCCGTTCTCGAAGGGATCTGGGAAGTGGAGATGCAGGCTATCCGCAAAATGCCTATCCCCTGGCTGGAACCGGCGCGGCCTCTGCACGCTGACGCAGCACTTGAACCGTTTTCCAGACCAGTACCGCGCCCGTGAACAGAAAGAATCCGCTCAGCGTGGCTGCCATTCCGGGCGCGCCGTAGAGGGGCACCAAGATCAGAATTGCTACCACTTTGGCAATGGCCGCCACCAATGTGACCTTGGTCGGATACTCCGGAAGTCCTAGGGGCAACAGCGTGGTTCGGTTCCAGTAGAACACGTTTACGAAAGTGGCGCCAACCAACAAGATCAGCATGGCTACATAGCTCTGAGGCAAGAACTCCACGCCCCAAAGCGAGACCACCCAGGGTCCGAATATGGCTAAGAAAAGAGCCGCCGGGATTGAATAGGCCATCGAAATCATGCTTCCGCTTCTAAGAAGATATCGCACATTGTCCCACGCACGTGCGCCGACTTCGCGTGCGAGCTCCCTATAAGTGGTGCTGATCAATGGCTGCACAGGGATGAGCAGAACGTTGAGAATGGCAAGCGAAACCTTGTAGTATCCCGCCGCCGTCGGTGAGGCCAGGGCGCCCAGCCACAGGATCTCGCTGTCCCGGCTGAGCAGGGTCAACGTTCCTGTGAGGTTCGTGCTCACGCCGAACCGCATCATCTCTTTCCTGCGAATGTGGATCAGTGAGAAGGGGGCGCGCCACCAACCGGACCCCCATGCGCGATGCGCATGCACCAGCGCGGATCCCGTGATACCAGCCGACCATGCCACTTTGCCCACAAGGTAGGCAATTAGCACCGCAACCAACCCGCCGCCCGTCGCGAACGCACCCACAATCAAGAGCAGCGTGATCACACTCTGGGCAACTTGAATCCCAGCCAACAGCTTAAATTGATTCAGATACTGCAGCAGGCCCGTTGAACTCTCGGCCAGCATGTGTGCGGGTACGATCAAACCGTAAAGGAGAAAGAGGCCGACGGTGCTCGGATCTTGAGCCAGATAGGTGGCAGCAAAAGGGGCCAGTACGAGGATCAAAAGGAAAGCCAGTACCGAACTTCCCGACTCAAATAAGGCTGCCGCCTTGAACGCCGCGGCCGCCCGATCTTTCTCGCCCTTCTCAGAGAACTCCCCGACGTAGTTAACAACCAACTCCGCCATGCGGAAGGAGGTCAGGCGATTGATCACACTGACAAACACGGTGATGATCCCCAGCACACCAAAGGATTCGACGCCCAGAAGCCGCGCCGCCAAAATCCCCTGAATCATGCTCAGCGCGGCCGACAGAGTACTGCCTGTAAACAAATAGCCGGAATTGCGAATGACGCGCTGCATCAACGGATTCGTCAGCAGCCGGCCTACAGGGCCCTTTTTTAATATGCTTGGGATCTTCAAAACTAATCCGAGGTGTGAACGTCCTTGGCCCAGTCGCGTTGATCCAGATACCAGTGCACGCAAGCGGACAGGCCTTCATCCAAACCCGTGCGTGGTTTCCAACCGAGCAATTCCCCGGCCTTGCTGATGTTAGCCCAGGTGGCGGGCACATCGGCGGGCGCTGGATCCAAGAATTCGGTGTTGGCATCCTTCTCTAGCAAGGCCTCGATGCGGTGGATCACGTCCAACAATGAGTAGGGCTGGTCTCCGCCCAGGTTGATAATTTCATAACCCGTGGGGGCTGCGGCTGCGACCGTCCCGCGTGCGATGTCGTCGACGAAGGTGAAATCGCGCTCCTGTTTACCATCGCCATAGATCCGAACCGGGCGGTCTTCCGCAATCCACTGAATGAACCGGAAAACGCACATGTCGGGCCGACCTGCGGGTCCGTATACGGTGAAGTAGCGCAATACCGTGATATCCAAATCGTACAGGGAGTGATAGGTGTGGCACAGCAACTCTGAAGCGCCTTTAGTGGCCGTGTAGGGAGATAACGGCCGACTGATGTCCGCGCGCTCTTCAAACGGCCGCTCGTTCGTTTTTCCATACAGGCTCGAAGTGGAGGCCTGCACGATTTTCTGCGGACCCTGCGATCGGCAGAGTTCAAGCAGGTTCAGCATTCCATTGACATTGGTTTCCGCATAGATCCACGGATCTTGCACGCTTGCCCGCACTCCCGCCCGCGCGGCCAGATTAAACACCGCCTCAAAGGGACCCGACTCCCACACCGATTGCAGCTTTGTTCGGTCGAGGAGATCCATAGAGTGAAACTGAAAAGCCGGCTGCTCTTGCAGCCGGCCCAGACGCCAGTCCTTCAGGCGAACATCGTACGCGTCGTTCAGATTGTCTAATCCGACGACCGCATTCCCCTGCTCCAACAGTAGCTCGGCAACCCGCGCGCCTATGAACCCTGCCGCGCCGGTAACCAGATAACGGGCCATTAGAGCTTGACGACCTTCTCCCCAGCCCCGCCCTTCAATGCATTGCGGGTATCGAAGATCAGCTGCGAAACATCCTGAATGCCCGCATAGTCGACACCGTCATGATCGGTGACGATCACCACGCAGTCCGCTTCCCGGGCGGCCTTGACGGGATCGCTCACGGATGTCAGGCCCCAACCATCGTCTTCGAATGCCGGGACATGGGGATCGAAGTAGCTCACCTCCGCCCCCTTGTCTCGCAGCAGGCCGATGACGTCAATCGCTGGCGATTCACGCGTGTCGGAGACGTTCGGCTTGAAAGCCGCTCCGAGCACTAGAAATTTCGCACCCTGAACCGCCATGCCGCGTTCGTTCATCGCATCCTGGATTCGCTGCACCACATAACGCGGCATGGCGGTATTGATCTCGCTCGCCAGTTCTATGAAGCGCGCGTTGTATTTGACACTCTTGAGCTTCCAGGAAAGGTAAAGCGGATCGATCGGTATGCAATGCCCACCTAGGCCAGGGCCGGGAGTGAATTTCATGAAGCCGAAGGGCTTTGTTGCTGCGGCCTCGATGACCTCCCAGACATCCAACCCTAACCTCTCGCACATCAACGCCATCTCATTGACCATGGCAATGTTGACCGCGCGAAATGTGTTTTCGAGCAGCTTCGTCATCTCGGCCACTTCCGTAGAAGACACTTCGACCACCGAATCGATGGCCTGGCTGTACAT
Source organism: Anaerolineales bacterium (assembly GCA_048054495.1). Lineage (GTDB taxonomy): Bacteria > Chloroflexota > Anaerolineae > Anaerolineales > E44-bin32 > JADFRG01. Next base: position 14,937 of record JBGMQN010000025.1, on the reverse strand, counting down.
GGCCGCCGCGACCGTTGTACAGGCCTCCGTGATGCCACCAATCACCTTAGGAGTATTTTTGGTCGTCCAGTCGGTCCGGCCGGGATCCACGCGTTCTGGCGAGAAAGCTAGAAACAGGTCTTCCCCGACCGTTAGCCCGGAATTTTCCAGCTCGGGAAGCACGACCTCGCGCGTTGTTCCTGGGTAGGTGGTGGACTCAAGGATGACCACCATCGGAGAGTGGAGCGAGGGCGCAAGCTTGCGGGCCGCACTCATGATGTATGAGAGATCAGGATCGCCCGTCTTGCGCAGAGGGGTTGGCACACTGATGCTGATGCCGTCGGCATCCGATAGATCCTCGTAGGAGATCGAAGCGGACAGGCTGCCGGCCTCGACCAGGGGCGCCAGAGTCTCGCGCGAGATATCTAGCACGTGGCTCTCCCCGCGATTGATGGCAGCCACCTTGCTCTCATCGGTATCGACCCCCACCACGCGATATCCAGCTTCGGCCAAAAGCACCGCCAATGGAAGACCCACATATCCAAGGCCGATCACGCCGACCTTTGCTTGGCCGGTCGTGAATTTCTCGACCAGTTCGCTGCCGGCAGGCGGCAGATTGTTGGCGGTTGGCATTATGAGAGCCCCTTAGGATGATGGATTTGGAACATGGTCAGGTGTGAGGCCAAAAACCCCCTCGCCCAGCACTAGAACAGGCTGAGCTGCTCCGCGTCGGGTGGTTCCTCCGCCCGCAGCGGTCGCCCTTCTCGCCCAATAAGCTCAGGGAGCCTGGCAAAATCGGCCTGGATCGTCTTCCGCAAGGAGGGCTGGTGAAGGGCCGCTGCCGGGTGGTACATCGGCACGACGAGTCTATTCCCAATTCGCTGCGCTTGGCCGTGTATGGCCGAGATGCGCGTATTTGGGAAAAAACGCGCCATCGAAAAGCGGCCCAAGGTTACGATGACTTTCGGATTGAGTGATCGGGTCTGTCTCTCTAGATAATGTGAGCAAGCCTCGATTTCCGCCGCCTGCGGATCACGGTTCCCGGGAGGTCGGCATTTGATGATATTGGTAATAAATACCTCCTCACGGCTCATCCCAATGGATGCCAAAAGCTCTTCAAGGAAGTTCCCAGCCGCGCCCACAAATGGCCGCCCCTGCTCATTCTCATGGAATCCGGGACCCTCCCCGATGAACATCAGCTCGGCATCTGCAGGGCCCTCACCGGGAACAGCCAGCTTTCTCGACATCTGAAGCTTGCAATCGGTGCAACCCGCGACCTCGGCCGCGACGAGCTCCAAACCGGTCATGGATGGTCCTCCTGGGTGTTGGAGACTGCTTCGTCGCTACGCTCCTCGCAGTGACCTACCGGGCATGTCATTGCGAGCGTAGCGAAGCAATCTCCTCCTGGGCTAGATCTGAGATCCGATAGAGCGTCATGAGAACCGCATCTTCATCGTTGTCACGATAGTACGCATCCCGATTTCCAGTCACTTCAAATCCCAGTTTTTCGTACAGTCTAATGGCTGCATCGTTCGACTCACGGACCTCGAGGGTTGCTACGCGTGCTCCCCTCTCTGCGGCGACCTACCGGGCATGTCATTGCGAGCGTAGCGAAGCAATCTCCTCCTGGGCTAGATCTGAGATCCGATAGAGCGTCATGAGAACCGCATCTTCATCGTTGTCACGATAGTACGCATCCCGATTTCCAGTCACTTCAAATCCCAGTTTTTCGTACAGTCTAATGGCTGCATCGTTCGACTCACGGACCTCGAGGGTTGCTACGCGTGCTCCCCTCTCTGCGGCGACCGCCAGAGCATTCCTGAGCAGGTCCTCGCCGATGCCTTGCATCCGAAACTCCGGCTGCACCGCAAAAGTGCTGATGTGCGCCTCGTCGCCGAAGAGCCAGTAGCCCAGATAGGCAATGACAGCGCCGTCATCCAGTTTGGCAACAAATAGCTGCGCAGCCCGATTCTCCGTCAGTTCGTACCGGTAGCTCCGTTCTGGCCACGGATTCGAAAAAGAAACTTGATCGATCTCGAGCACGGCCGGGATGTCCTCAAGTGTCATATCCCGAATGAAGTAGCGAGGCAGAATCGCGATCACGATATGGGGTTGAGATATATGGGCGCCAGCTTGGAGGGATCTTCGGTCTTTCCTTTGCGGGCCACCTGCCAAGCCAGCTCAGCCAGAACGCTGGGCCTGCGGACGCACATTGAGGCTGGAGCCAGAACCGCTAGAGCCTCACGCTTCAGTGTTTCTCGGGCCTCTGCATCAATTTCACCGCAGATGTATGTGGTTTGTTTGAGCTCACCGGGTAACTCTTCCCATGTGAGCGTCTTCATGCCCTTGCGAGCGGTCCAGCCATTTCGGGTCCATTTGTACCACACGGCCGCCACGCGCCTTCGTCCGGCCTGCAGCGTGGCCAGCATCGGTTCTTCCCGTTGGGGTTGGGCGTTGGCAAGGATATCGAGCGTGGGGATACCTACGATGGGAAGGTTGTGAGCCAGGCTGAGGCCTTTGGCGAGCGCCATCCCGATTCGCAGCCCCGTATACGAGCCCGGTCCCTGAGCAACCGCCACCGCGGTGAGGTCAGCTTGACTCGCTCCGGCTCTGCGAAATGAGAGAGCCACCTCGGGAGCCAAGTCAATCGTATGGTGACCCTCCCCATACCAAACGCTCTCAATGAGGATCTCTACCCCGTCATATAGGGCAAGGCCCAACATCTTGGTGGCAGTGTCGATCGCTAGCAGCATGGTTAGGCGCCAAAGGCGATTTTGCTGAATTTTCGAAGCAGTCGCTCGTAGTGCAAGCCCCTGGCTTCGAAACGAAGATTTCGCCGCACTTCATCCACCCACTCTAAGCTGATCCATAGGCGATCTTCAGGGATCACATCCAGCACTCGCTCTGGCCATTCGATCATAATCGGTCCATTCCCGTTGAAGATCTCACCTATGCCCAGCGCGGCAGCCTCTTGATTGGTCGCCAGACGAAATGCGTCGAAATGATAGAGGCGGTTGGAGTCTGCCCGGCGATACTCGTTGACTAAAACGAAACTGGGACTCGTCACGCGATCCAGTGCTCCCCAACCACGTGCGATTCCTTTGGCGAAGGTGGTTTTGCCGGCTCCGAGGTCGCCAGCCAGGCAAAATAGGTCACCCGGCCGTGCCAATTCCCCCAAGCGAACCCCCAGCCGCTCCGTCTGTTCTGGACTGTGACTGAGGAACTCTTGGCTCCGCTCGTCAAGGATGGGCATGGGGCGGGCCGCATTATACACCCCCTCCCTCCCACTTCCCATTGGGTGATCTCCATACTAGAATTCAC
>JBGMQN010000025.1:0-11537 GCA_048054495.1 Anaerolineales bacterium | reverse complement strand
TTATACACCCCCTCCCTCCCACTTCCCATTGGGTGATCTCCATACTAGAATTCACTGCGTGCGCGTTCTCATCATGTCCGACATCCACGCCAACCTCACCGCCCTCAAGTCGGTACTTGAGGACGCTGGGGGCCGTACACCGCCCTATGAGGCGGTCTGGTGCCTTGGCGACACGGTAGGCTACGGCCCGGATCCGAACGAATGTGTCGAGCTCATACAGACCCTTCCGGGACTGGTATGCCTGATTGGCAATCACGACGAGGCGGCCCTCGGAACGACGCTACTCAGTCGTTTCAATCACGATGCCCGTGCAGCCGCGGCCTGGACGCAGGAGGTCTTGAGCGAGGAGAGCGCCTCCTTCCTGAAGACCCTGTCGAGCTTGACGAGCGAGGATGGCTTCACACTGGCGCATGGCAGCCCGCGACAGCCCGTATGGGAATACATCCTCGACCCGCGCACAGCGGACGCCAATTTTGGGGAGTTCGAAACCGACTACTGTCTCGTGGGTCACTCACACCTGCCATTGATATTTCAGCGCAGTTCCGCCGATGCGCTCGCGATTTCAAAAACGGTGGCCTGGAATAAAGCCAGCCCGCTTTCTCCGCGGATGATTATGAATCCCGGCTCGGTGGGCCAACCGCGCGACATGGATCCACGTGCCGCGTATGCGATCCTCGACTTGAAAACCAAGACCTGGGAGGCACGGAGATCCGCCTACGAGATCAGCGAAGTTCAGCTGCGAATGCTGAAGGCCGGTCTCCCCGAGCGCCAGGCGTTGCGGCTCGTTGCCGGTTGGTAGCTCCATAATACAACTACCACCGCGACACAATTTTCCTTTCCGCGCTCGATCAGGAGCTAGAGATCTACGTTTACAGCGAGCCCGATCCACTCCCTGATTTCACTCGCGTCGAAACGGGAAAGTGGCCTGGCGACCGGCTGTGGGAACCTTTGAACTTGGATTGTCGTCTTCAAAGGGAATGAGCAAGGAGCACACGATGAAGAAGCCTATTATCTACCTCCCTCTGTTCCTGATTGTTTTCGGACTATCGGCTTGCGCCTCCGCCGCCCCTGCGCCGGAAGAGGCGTTCTTTGAGCCTGCCGTCTCGCTTGGCGCACCCGCGCAAGAGGAATTTGCTGCGGACGAAGCCATAGCCCAGTCAAGCCTGGCTCGCGAGACAGTCGGCGGATTCGCAGGCGATGTGGCCCCCGCGGATCGGGTCGTCATTCGCACTGCAAACCTATCCATAGTGGTTCCCGAGCCGTCCGCCTCGGTTCAGGAAATCGCCGATCTTGCTAATGAATTTGGCGGCTTTGTAGTCAGCTCGAACGTGTTCCGAACCTTCTTCTCCGAGGCCAACGTCTCGGCCGATCGAGCCTCCATAACCATCCGCGTCCCGGCGGAACGCCTGGGCGAGGCGCTAGAGGCCATCAAGGATGGAGCCACAGAGATTCAGAGCGAGAACACATCCGGACAGGACGTGACCCAGGAGTTTACCGATCTACAGTCCAGGCTGCGGAACCTGGAGGCTGCGGAAGAACAGTTGCTGGAGATCATGTCTTCTGCAAGAAAGACGGAAGACGTACTCCAGGTCTTTGAGAACCTGCGGCAGGTAAGTGAGGAGATCGAAGTCATTAAAGGCCGTATCCAGTACATCTCGGAATCGGCACGGTTGTCGGCGATTTCTGTCGAGTTGATCCCGGATGTGGCGGCACAGCCGCTAGAGATCGGGGGCTGGCGACCGGAGGGGACCGTAAAGGATGCTTTCACATCACTGATAAGGGCGCTTCGCTTCCTGGGCGAGGCCGCAATCTGGTCCGTCATCTACATCCTACCGATTGCCCTGATCCTGGGAGTGCCACTGTACTTTGTCGCTCGCACCGTTCGGCGCCGGCGCGCGGCCTCCAAGGCTGATGAAGCCGCGAACGACGCCTGATTTGCATTGAGATTGCGAGTCGTAGCTAAAGGGGGTCGTCCCAAAAGCCGCTGCCGACTTGTGGAGCCCAACGATTCACTATTGGGTCATTGCGAGGAGCACAGCGACGTGGCAATCTCCAAGGAGCAGGAGGAGATTGCTTCGCTTCGCTCGCAATGACATCGATGCAGGTATGTCATTGCGAGGCGCACCGCGCCGAAGCAATCTCCAGGTTGAGCAAGAACCGTTTGGCGAAGGAGGAGATTGCTTCGCTTCGCTCGCAATGACATAAAACTAGGGGAGAGCCTACGCCGGCCTCATATCAACCATGGCCTATCTTTTGGGACAGCCACCTTTTCTTATTCGATAGTTCGCCTTATTCGATCGCAGACCTGACTCGATCGACCAGCTTTCCAAACTCAGCCGTATGCATCATGTCTAAGCTGCGAGGCCTGATTAACGGTATGTCGAGATCGAGCCGGATAGAGCCGGGTCGGTGACTCAACACGAGCACTCGATCCGCCATCAGCACCGCCTCCTGAATGGAGTGGGTCACCATGAGGATCGTAACCTTATGCATTTGCCAGATCTTCAGCAGCTCGAAGATCATCCGCTCGCGTGTGAGCGCGTCTAGCGAGCCGAACGGCTCATCGAGCAACAGCAGATCCGGCTCATGGACCAGCGCGCGTGCGATCGCCACTCGCTGCGCCATGCCCCCCGAAAGATCCCTCGGGAGACTCTTCTCGAAGTCCACCAGCCCCACAAGATTCAACAGCTCTGCCGCGCGGCGCGTTTTCTCTCCCGAATTCACTCCCTGAAGCTCCAGGGGAAGCTCAACGTTCCCAATCGCGGAGCGCCAGGGCATCAAGTTGGCAGTTTGGAAGACGAAGCCGATCCGCCGGCGCGGGCCTACTACCCGTTCGCCCTCGAACTGCACTTCCCCTTGCGTCGGGTTCAGTAGTCCACCTACCAATCTCAGCAGCGTGCTCTTTCCACTTCCCGAAGGTCCCACCACGCATACGAACGCGTTTCGTTGAGCGGAAAAGGTGACGCCGTCCAAGGCCTGCAGGCCGCCGTTTCCGTTGGGAAAGGTCATCGATAATTCGTTAGCGGCAAGGATATGGGTCAAGGCAAATACTCGTTTGTAAACGCGGCTGCTAAATCCATCGACTCTGCGATAAGGCCCATATCCAGCAGGACCGCCTGCATGTTCTCCCAGGCCTTCGGATCGGAGAATCCCGGCCGATCGGTCTTCCAGAATTCAATGCTCTCCGCCAGGACCGCGCGCTGAAGGTCCTGATCTGCTGCGCTCAACTGATCGAGCCCCTCGATGTACTTCTTAGAGATTTCAAACGCGGCCTCTGGATCCTCTATGGTGTCGCTTAGGCCGCGCAGTGTTGCGCGGACCATGCCACGTACCGCGTCGGGATCACTGGCAAGCATCGACTCATTTGTCAGAATGCCATTCGAAGCCAGATCGACATAGTCGGCTACTCGAACCACATTCACCGGAAGTCCGCGGGCATTCAGTTGCAGCGGTTCGTTGTTGGCATAGACAACAACCGCTTCCTCCCGTCCTGTAATCAGTGACTCGACCTGATTGAAGCCTATGGAGTCGAGCGTGATGTCTTCTTCAGTCAAACCCGCGGTATACAGCAGGGCACGCAATCCAACGTAGGATGCTCCGAATGTCCCTGGAATGCCGATTTTGGCGCCCGCTAAATCCTGCGGCGCCTCGATGCCACTTTCGACCGGGGCCACGACGGCAATGGGATAGTCCTGCCACCATGCCATCACGTACACCACGGGCAGCTCTTGAGCCCGTGCCAGCAGAACCTGCTCTCCGGAGACCAAGGAGAATGGCAGCTCACCGGCCCCGACCAGCTTCACACCGTCGGTCTCAAACGAGTAGTCGAACTCGAGATCGATCCCCTCTTCCGCGTAGTACCCCCGCTCCAGTGCCACATAGAATGGTGCGAACTGGATGTTTGGAACGAATCCCATCGGTAGACGAACCACGGAACTCGATTCCGAAGCCTGGCACGCGGCCAGTCCAACCAGAAGTAGCGCGACCAGTCTGCCCCTCATGAAGCCTCCACGGTTCTCCAGGCCAGCAGCTTACGCTCCAGCGCAGCGACGATCCCGTAAAGCGCCAGTGCCATTGCGATAAGCGTGAAGACCGCGGCAAAAACCAGGGGCGTGTCGTAGAGACCCCCTCCGAGATTGATCAGGAAACCCAATCCTTCATTTGCGCCAACAAATTCCCCTACAACAGCGCCAATCACCGCAAGCGTGGCCCCAATCTTGAGGCCTCCCAGCAAGACCGGCATCGCAGCGGGCACTTCCAGCTTCCAGAAGATCTGTACTTTCTTGGCACGCAAGGATCGCATCAGGTCGTAGAGGTCCGAGGGAACGGTGCGAAACCCCACGATGGTATTGATCAGGACAGGGAAGAAAACGATCAGCGCAGCGATCAGTACCTTCGAGATTTGACCTGGGCCGAGCCAGATCACCAGCAAGGGAGCAATCGCGACGATCGGAACCGCTTGCGAGGCAACGATGTAGGGAGATAGCACACGCTCCAGAGTCGAGGATTTCGCCAGACCATAGCCGAGCAGCGAAGCAGATACCGCCCCCAGGGCGAGCCCCACCAATACCTCGGATAGCGTGACCAGTGTGTGGCGAAGCAGGCTACCATCCATCAACGCGCGGGTAAGCCGTTCACTTATTGCGCTTGGTGGAGGCAAAATGAACAGTGGTATTTCGCTCCACTTTGTCATGCCCTCCCAAATCAGCAGTGCAATGGCGAGCGCCACTAAAGGCAGGAGTCGGTTGGCAGTTTTTACCAATTCACGCTCGCTTGACTTCCAGATCAGGTCTCATGCCAATATGGCTCGCGAAAACAAAGACGCCCCGACGAAATGGAATCGGGGCGTGCGTGCGGGCAGATGCAAACCCCGAAGACTTCACGTCTTCGGGGCAACCATCGCGCGTCATCCGACCACCGCCAGATCGAAACAAAATCCCCGAAGACCATCGTCTTCGGGGCATGCATCGCGTAGCTGGCGCCATCGGGCGCCGCACATCGAGCCTTCTTCTATCCGGACTATACCGTCGGCTCCGGAGTTTCACCGGATCCTGCGCTAATGCGCTCGCGGGCTTTACCGCCGATCGGGAATTGGGCTGCTGCCCTCACCCTGCCCCGAAAGCTTCTCTATCTATTCAATTACCCAAGATTATACCTTGCAGAGATCAGCCGAGGAGGAGGAAGTTGTTCGTGGAGGAATTTGCAGCAATGGTTAGAGATTCAACTCCCGCATGTCACCCGTGTTCACAAACACTACGCGTTCTGCGATGTTGGTGACGCGGTCGCCCATGCGCTCGAGGTTGTGCGCGCACCACAACAGGTATGTGGCTCGCGTGGCGCTGCCCGGCGTCTTAGACATGATTTTGACCAGCTCGTCGAAGACCGCCCGGTATAGCCCATCCATCTCGTCGTCCCTCGCCGCGACCCGTCGGGCTTTCTCTGTGTTGCGCTCGTTATATGCCTCCAGGCTTTCGCGCAACATTTCTCTGGCCAACTCCGCCATTCTAGGGATATCAATCAGCGGTTTCAATAGCGGTTCGTCGCCCATCATGATCACCGTCTTGGCAATTCCGGTGGCATGATCCGCCATGCGCTCCATTTCTACAACCATGTGCATAGCCGCGATCACCCAGCGTAGATCGCTGGCAGCCGGCTGCTGAGTGGCGATTAAGGATAGGCAGGCCTCCTCAATCTTAAAGCGTAAATCGTTGATCTCAATATCTTCATCGATGACCTGCTGGGCTTCAGTCCGATCACGGCGCTTTAGACTGTCGAGCGAGCGCACAATCGACCGATCCACCAGCTTTTGCATACGAAGTAGGTCGTCGTTAATGGCTCTCGTTTCTTGGTCCAGCGTCTCCCGGGGGCCGCGTTTTGCCATGGTGTCTGAATTCTACACTGCACGACTAATCCTTCGATGATTGAGCAGCGGGCGATTGTGAAACGTACCGCGAACGACGGCGCACTATAATCGGCGCCGAGATGCTCTCCCATAGATCGTGGATGCTGCTGGCGCTTTCCATTTTCGCCGCGTCCTGCGCCCAGCCGGCCCAAGCGCCAACTCCCGAGCCGATCGTGATCACTCCTGCCACTCTCCCAACGGAGACCCTGCCCTCTGCCACACCGAAGCCTACAGTTGATTCCAGGCCGGTCGAAGAGGGTGGCTGCAAGGAAACGGTCGGCCAGATGATCCAGGGTGAATTGGTCGACAAAGAGTTGCCACGCAGTCTTCCTTATCGAGTGTATCTACCCCCCTGCGCATCCGAAGCGCGAGGGCAGCTACCGACGCTGTACCTGCTGCACGGATTGGCCCGCACCGATGCCCAGTGGGACGAGCTAGGGGCCGACGAGGTGGCCCAGGATTTGGTGGTCGCTGAGCGAGCGCCGCCCTTCTTGATCGTAATGCCGTGGGAACGGCGGGGCCTGGAATACGAACAAACGATCGTAGACTACCTGATTCCATACATCGAAAGCGAATACGGCGCGAGCCCGGACCGCGCTCTGCGTTCGATTGGGGGGATCTCTAGAGGGGCGGGGTGGGCGCTCCGGATCGGCCTGCAGCACCCGGAGCTCTTTAAGGCTATAGGCCTACACAGTCCGGCCGTTCTCCCACCAGACATGTTTATGCTCCCCGACTGGATCGAAGCCATTCCAATAGAGAAGATGCCAGAGCTATGGATCGATATCGGCGATCGGGATCCGCTGCGCTTCTCGCTCCCAGAGCTGACCGCCCTCTTCGATGAAGCCGAGCTGCCCTACATTCTGCGATCTTACCCGGGCGAACATACCGAAGCTTACTGGGCGGAACATGTCGAAGACTACCTGCGCTGGTATGTTTCGGGCTGGCTAGATCGTGAGCTTGACAACCGACCTCAATAGCTCTCCCACACCCTCAGAACGGATTCAATGGAGATCGGTCCCTGGCGCAGCAACGCCGGGGGGCTTATCGTGAGGTCGACAACGGTGGAGGGAACTCCGCCTGCGATTTCGCCTCCATCTACCACCAAATCGACCCTCCCGCTCAGCGTTTCGATGACCTGAACCGCAGCCGTGGAGTTTGGCTGTCCTGACCGGTTGGCCGACGTTACTGCCAGCGGGCCGAACTTCCTGATCAAGGTCAGCGCAAACTCATGATCGGGTGCTCGGAGGCCGACTGTGCCGGTGGCGCTGACTTCAGATGGCAGTTCAATCTTACGCTCGACAACCATAGTGAGCGCGCCGGGCCAGAATTCCGCCGCCAACGCGCGGACCCTTTCGGATGGCCTTGCCGCGACTTCCTCGATGGCCGCTTCGCCGGATACCAGCACGGGAACGGATTTCAACTCGCTGCGACTCTTGACCTCATATAGCTTTGAGACCGCTTGCCCATTCCATGCATCGGCCGCCAGGCCATATACCGTGTCTGTGGGTAGGGCAATCAAGCCCCCGCCTTGCAGGATGGAAATGGCCCGATCCAGAGCCTGTGGATGATCCGTGCCAAGAACCTCGATGTCAGCCACCTTCGACGATCAAAAGCCGCTCAAGCCCGGCTAGATCCTTCTCGATCCGCAGTCTTGACTGGGGGAAGCTCGATCCGGCCTGCGCAGCAACGCCTGCTGTTTGATCCGGATCAATCTCGAATAACGCACACCCCCCAGGAGCGAGGATTCCCGGCAGCTTTTCGAGAGTACCGTAGATCAGCTCCGTTCCGGATGATCCGCCGTCGAGCGCCATAACCGGCTCGCGGCTGGCCACAACGAGGTGCTGCAGCTGGTCGGTTGCCACGTAGGGCAGATTCGCGCAGACAAGGTCGAAAGGACCGGCAATAGCGTCGATCAAGTTGGAGTTGATCAAGTTGACGTTCTGTTCAACCCCGTGCGCGATGACGTTGCGTCGGGCGACCTTGAGCGCGCGCCAGGACAAATCGGAAGCATAGACCCGCGAATCCGGAAGCTCGAGCGCGAGGGTTATCGCGATGCAGCCGGAGCCGGTTCCGAGATCCAGGATCCTGGACGCCGGCTTAGAACGGCTGAGAACCTCTTCCACCATCAATTCGGTCTCCGGCCGTGGGATCAGAACCTGCGGATCAAGGTGGAACCGGCGGCCATAGAACTCCCACCAGCCCAGCACGTGCGGCAGCGCGGCTCCGTCTAGCACCGCAGCTACTAAGGCTTCAAACTGGGCCATTTGGGCGCTGCTCATTTCGTGCTCTGGGTGCGCCAGGATCCAGGCCCGGGGCTGGCCGAGCGCCTCCGCCAGCAGGAGCTGTGCATCCGTCCCAGGTGTATCCGAATGATGCCCGAGTCGGGGAACGGCTCCCTCGAGCGCCTCTCCAACTTTGACAGTCATATCCTTTGCTCTGAATCCTTGGGTCTATGAGGAAGCCGCGGGGACACTTGCCCCGGTCTAGGAGGCCAGTTTCTCGGCCGCCTCTTGCGTGGCCAGTTCCTCGATTAAATCATTGAGGTCGCCGTCCAGAACGGCCGGGAGATTGTGGGTCGTGTAGCCGATACGGTGGTCAGTGATGCGGGATTGCGGGAAATTGTAGGTGCGAATTTTTTCGGACCGCTCACCAGAGCCGACCTGCGCCTTGCGAGCCGCATCCTGTTCCGCTTGCTGCTCGCGGATCGCCAGTTCGTATAATCGTGCGCGCAAAACGCCCATCGCACGCTGCTTATTCTGCAGCTGTGAGCGTTCGTCCTGGCATTGAACCACGATGCCCGTGGGCAAGTGCTTGATTCTCACCGCGGTCTCGTTCTTCTGGACACTTTGACCGCCGGCGCCTGCGGACTTGAAGGTGTCGACCTCGATATCCTTATTGGGGATCTTGATCTCCACCTCATCCACCTCCGCCAGTACTGCGACGGTAGCGGTTGAAGTATGGATGCGGCCTTGAGACTCTGTGACGGGCACACGCTGGACGCGGTGCACTCCCGATTCATACTTCAGGCGAGAGTAGGCGCCCTTGCCCTTGACCTGGAAAACGACTTCCTTGAATCCACCGACGCCCGTTTCGCTTTGGGATAGGACATCCACGGACCACCGTAAACCTTCGGCGTAGCGGCTGTACATCCGGAAGAGATCGGCGGCGAAAATGCCGGCTTCGTCACCGCCGGTCCCGGCGCGGATCTCCATGATCACATTGCGGCGGTCGCGCGGGTCGCGCGGGATCAACATCTCACGGAGGCTGGCTTCCAGTTCATCTATCTTTGGTCGGAGCTCCCGAATCTCTTGGTCCGCGAGTTCCTGCATCTCGGGATCCGAACCATCCCGCAGCGACTCGGCCTGTGCCAGTTGGTCTTGCAGCTCACTGTACTCTCGGAACGCGCTAACGACTGGTTCCAGGTCCGACCGCTCCTGGGCCAGTCGTGCCACCTTTTGATAGTCGTCCGCGGCGGCTGCCATCTGCTCCTCGATGGCGGTGAACCGCTCTTCGATGCTGGTTAGCTTTTTCAACATGGGCTACACACGAGAAACTCCCACGGCGTGTGTGGGAGGTTCGAGGTGATTATACCTTGTAGGATCTACATTAGGCTGGCTGCCGCCTCCGGCTCAGTTATTCAGGCTTATTTCAGGAAACTTCGGTGTGATCGGGGAACCCAAATAGACCTACCGGGGGACGACTGGACCTTGACATTGGATATGGAGCAGGCTTTCTAAAGCGATCCAGAACCGGCCTTCCGATGCCCCGGACTCAGCCTTCATGGGTCAGCGTGGGGGGTTCCGTAGTTGGGGGGACCGAGGTGGGAGTCTCGGTAGGAATTGCAGTTTCAGATGCTGTTGCGGCAACGCCAGGAGTATTCGTGGGAGCCGCAGTTTCAGTTGGGATAGGCTCGGGCGTATCGGTTGGAGCCGGCGGGTCGGTCGGCTCAGGGGTGGGTACTGGCATCGCAGGAATGTCCTTGAACGTGCTCGCGTTCAAGTCGCATGTGGCTTTTCCGGATACATCAAACCTCAACGTCACGGCAAAGGAACCGTAAATACCTTCGTCGGGCTCGTCATCGAAATCGACTCTCCACGTTTCCGTCTTCCCTCTCTTGATGCGGACACGGCTTCCCGAGGAAGAAGTGGGGGAGCTCCAATCATCCGAGCTGAAGTACTTCCTGTTGTCGAACCTAAACCAATCCACATAGGTGGATCCGGGCACATCAGGCCATTCAAATAAGGTGCCGGTCAAGTAGGCATGGTATGACCCAGAATTCTTTACTCTGGCTCGTACTTCGTCGCCACTGTTCACCCACATTCCGGTGATGGACAGGGCGTCACAGTATTCCGAGGCAGCTGCTGCAACCGTAGTAGGTACGGGCGTTTTACTGGGAGCAGACAAGGGCGTGCTCGTCGCAGTGAGCACTGCCGCGTCGGTGAGCGCGGAAGTGGCGCTCGGGTCCGAAGGCGCGGAGGTTGGACTTGCCGCTACCGGCTGGGTGTTTGTCGCCTTGGGAGTGGCGCTCGGCACAGGATCCTGCAAAAGCATCGCGATCGCGGGCGGTCCGGAGCCGTCCCCCTCATCCATGCCCAGGACATCTTCCACGATGGTGAGTCTTAATTCATGCAATTTGGCAACGACCGGATCCGCCCCATAGTTTGCCGACAGCCTCGAGCGGAGTTCGCCCTCGAAGGCCAGCGCGGTGACCGGGCCCGGAAAGACCAGCAGTTCGAGCATCAGGACCCCAAACGCAATCCCGGTGATCAGCGTGAGCGTGGGAATGATCCAGCTTCGCTTCGGTTGTCTGGCCAGGCTGACAAGAGTTTCCGTAGCGAGCGGGATCGTGGTGCGCAGGTCAAACCTGCGGGGTCGTTCGCTGTTTGTCGCCAACTTACCCTCTATTTGGCCTCATTCTACTAGCCACACGTGCCGGGCAGCGTGTAGGTGGCATGGAATGTGTAGCTCGTGTTCCCCGCATTGTCCCGAACGATTGACCAAACCTCTACATCAAATGGGGTTGGGGTTGGGCCTGGTGTTGCGGTCGGCGGCTCCAACGTTGGAGTCGGAGTTGCGGTGGCTACAAACATCGGCAGGAAGAATGCCTTTCCTCCTGACGTAGCTGCCGCATAGCCCGTGCCGAAATCGATCGTGATCGAGCCGTCATAGTAGGCATCCCAGGTAGAGCCTTCCCCCGCGGTCCATCCACCGCTCACTTGCGGACTCAAGTCCGCCGAGTATTTGTATCCCTTCGAGCCTGGTCCCTGGATCTTGTATTTCAGTTTCACCCATCCGCTGCCCGGGGTTCCGATTCCGCTCGATGGGCCGGGATCGACGACGTGCAGACCCGTGATACCAATCACTTCAGTACATGAGCCAAGAGCGCCCGCAGGTGGCGAAAGCGATCCTTCGGATAGCGATGGGGGATCGGAATCGCTTGGAACCGAAGTCGCTGCCGGCTCGTCAGTCGCTGCCGGCTCGTCGGTCTCCGTGGGTTTGGGAGTGTCAGAGGGCCGCGGCCGGGGTGTGTTGGTCGCCGTCGCCGTGGGTGGCGGTGTTTCTGTCGGCGTTTGACTCGGGGTCACCGTAGCCGTAAATGGAGGATCTCCTGCAAAGTTCCGGGCCGTCGCAGTGG
>JBGMQN010000130.1:2461-9198 GCA_048054495.1 Anaerolineales bacterium | reverse complement strand
GGCGAAGTGCCTGTGGTACTGAGCCGCTAGGCGGTGGCCGGTGGTGCTTACGCGCCAGGTAGGGAACCTGCCCTCCATTCTCCAGAGCATGCGACGCTGATCCCGCGCGGAGCTGGGATTCGGAACGAAGCACTATTGAGTGAGCAGGAACGCGATCAGGTGATTGCTCGCTTCCCTTAAAGTAGAAGCGCGTTTCAATTCGGCGCGCGGGCTGACACTCTCCTGGACGACTCCCCCCAGGGGCAATCAGTCGGCAGCGAGCGAGTCCGGCGCCTCCCGCACACCCGCCATCAACAATCCCAAACGCTCTTTTGTGGCCTCTCTTGCAGGCAGCACGGCCAGGATCTCTCCCGCGTACATCACCGCGATCCGGTCCGAAAGGCTCAGGATCTCGTCCAACTCGGAAGAAACCAGCAACACTCCGACCCCCTCGTCCCGCTTTTCAACGATCCGGTTGTGGATGTACTCGATCGAACCTACATCCAGACCGCGCGTCGGCTGATTCGCGATGAGCAGATGGACCTCCCGACTCAGCTCACGAGCAACGATGACCTTCTGCTGATTGCCACCGGAGAGACTTCCGGCGGGTGTCGCGATCGACGGCGTTCGTACGTCGTATTCTCGGACCAGCTTCTCCGCGTTCTCCCGCACCTCTTTGGGTTGGATGAATGTCCTCCTGGAGAATGGGGGGAGATAGTAGGTCTGGAGGATCAGATTCTCGTCGATCGGGTAGGACAGCACGAGGCCATGCTTGTGCCGGTCCTCCGGTACGTGGGCCATGCCCATTTCGGTGATATCGCGCGGCTTCATGTTGGTGGTCTCTTGCCCATGCAGGAAAATGTGGCCGCTCTCGACCGGGGTCAGGCCTGTCAGCGCTTCCACCAATTCGGCCTGCCCGTTGCCCTGGACTCCGGCAACCCCCAGGATTTCGCCGGCCTGAACCGTGAACGACACGCCGCGAACCACCTGCTGCTCTCGAATGTCGCGCACCTGCAGGTCCTGTACTTCCAAAACCGCCTCGCCTGGATCTGCGGGCCTCTTTTCCACTTGCAGGATGACTTCCCGCCCCACCATCATAGCCGCCAACTCATTCTCGTTTGTCATGGATGGTTCGGTGGTTCCAACGACCCTCCCATCCCGTAGCACGGTGATCCGATCCGCAATCGCCAAGACCTCTTTTAGCTTGTGGGTGATGAAGATGATGGATTTGCCTTTGGCGATTAGTGAGCGCAGGACCTCGAACAGATCTTCCGCCTCTTGAGGCGCAAGGACCGCCGTCGGTTCATCCAGGATCAGCACCTCCGCGCCGCGGTACAGTGCCTTGACGATTTCGACTCGCTGCTCCTCGCCCACCGAGAGATCCTGAACGTACGCCTCGGGATTGATCGATAGGCCATGCTGATCTCCGAGTGCCTTGATCTCCTCTGCAACTCGCTCCTCGTCAAGATCGGACAAGGGTCCAAGGCGAGGACCATGAGTGGTTTCATGGCCCAGCATCATGTTTTCGGTCACGGTCATCACCGGCACCAGCATGAAATGTTGATGCACCATTCCGATCCCCCGTGCGAGCGCATCGTTGGGATCATGAATCTCGACCTCTTCGCCGTTGATGAAGATCTGCCCCTCATCCTGCTCATAGAGCCCGTACAAAACGTTCATCAAAGTCGTCTTGCCGGCGCCGTTTTCGCCGAGCAAGGCATGGATCTCAGCAGGGGCGAGATCGAAATCAACGTCGTCGTTGGCGAGCACGCCAGGAAAACGTTTGGAAATCCCGACGAGACGTAGGACGGGTTCGCTCACTTCATGCCTTTTGGTAGGGCTTGCCAATGGCAGCCGGTGGAATGGCTCGGCCGACGAAGCCGGCCAGGACCAGCACCGTAGCGACATATGGCAGCAATCCCAGGAATTGAATCGGTATTTCGATGATAGGCCATTCGATCAAGAAGGCGCCCGCTGTCAGGGCCAGACCTACAATAGCGACGACGCCAATGGTGCGGTTGGGTCGCTTGTCATCTCCACGCCGGATGAGCTTGAGCACGCCCCAAGCAGCAGCCAGGACGATGATTCCGATTCCAGCCAGCAGGGCCAGGGCTTGCAGTTCGTTGACATCGCCCAGCTGCAATCGCACCCCTAACGCCTCGGCAAATCCGAACAGAAGCGCGGAACCAAGCGAACCGACGGAGGTCCACTTGCCGAAGATGAGCGCCGCCAAGGCGATGAATCCACGTCCGGTCGTCATCAGCTTTTGGAAGCGTCCGACGCTTTCCAGTACCAGAAAGGCACCGCCCAGCCCAGCCAGGACGCCTCCCAGCGTGACATTGATATAGCGAGTGCGGTTCACATTGATGCCGACCGTGTCCGCCGCCCGCGGATGCTCACCGACGGAACGAATGCGCAGCCCCCAGGGGGTTTTGAACAGTGCGTACTGTAGAACCGCCACCATGATCAACATCAGGTAGACCAGCGGCTGGTGATCGAAGAATATGGGGCCGATGAAGGGGATTTTGGAAAGTATGGGTATGGTGATCACGGGAAAAACGCCGACCCCGGCCAAGCCATTGGGATCGATGTAGGCGTTGGCCACAAAGTTGGTGAGGCCCACCGCCAGCAGGTTGATCACCGTCCCGCTGATGATCTGGTCCACTCTGTAGTAGATGGAGATGAAGGCGTGCAGCAGAGCGACCAGGGCCGCTGAGATCATGGCCACAATCAGGCCTGCCAGGAGGCTGGCGATCGGCGGCAGGGTGCCTCCGGTGAGATCATTGAAAATTACTGAACCCAGGAAGGCCATCATGGCTCCTACGAGCATCATGCCCTCGATGGCGATGTTGATGACTCCCGAGCGCTCCGACATCAATCCCCCCATCGCTCCGAACGCGATCGGTGTAGCCTTGACCAGTGCCAGGAAGAGCAGGCCACCGAAAAAGGCAGCATCCATGGTTGCTAGCCTCCCCCTCCATACATCTGGCTGATATTAATCGGGCCTTCCTCCGCCTTCGCTCGAATGCGATAGAGCTGTCGAATGATCTGATCCGCCGCTACGAAGGCCAAGATGAGGCCCTGCACGATCGTGACGACGTCTATGGGCACCTTGGTACGAAGCTGCATCAACCGCGCCCCCGCGTCCATCGCACCGAACAGCAATGCGGCAAGAGCCACGCCAACCGGATGGATGCTGCCAAGCACGGCCACGGCGATGCTGTCGAATCCCAGGCCCACATTAAAGCCGGTCGTGAAGTTGTAGGGTGCCAAACCAAGCACCTGGATCCCTCCGCCCAGCCCTGCCAGGGCGCCACTCAGGGCCATGGTGCGCACGATATTGAATTCGACGTTGATGCCTGCGTAGCGAGCTGCGCTCGGGTTGGCCCCCACCGTGCGGAGTTCGAATCCGGTAACAGTTCGCCACATCAGCCAGTAGACAACAAAGGCTGCGATGATGGCGATGATGACCCCCGCATGCAATCGCGAATCGGGGATCAGGATTGGCAGCCGCGCGCTTTCGAACACTGCGGGCGTCTCTGGAACCACGGTCCGTGGCGCGCGCAAAGGGCCACCGACGCCGATACCCCAGCTGATGATACGTAAGGCGATGAAGTTAAGCATGATGGTGGTGATGACTTCGTGAGCGCCGTTGCGGGCCTTCAGATAGCCCGGAATGGCTCCCCAGAGGGCTCCGCCTAACATGCCTCCCAGCAGAGCCAGGGGTATGTGAATGACTGCCGGTAGCTCGACGCTGTACCCGATGAACACGGTAACTGCCGAGCCCACGAACAGCTGGCCTTCCACGCCAATGTTGAAGAGCCCGCCGCGGAAAGCTAGCGCGATTGCGAGCCCAGCCAGGAGGAAAGGGGTCGCTTTGATAAGCGTCTCGACGAGGGCAACCTGGGAGCCGAATGCCCCTTCGCCCAAAGCCAAATAGGCTTTGATCGGATTGGTGCCGGAGAATACCATGGCCAGGCTCGCTACGATGAGCGCGGTGAAGATCGCCAGCACAGGAACCGCGAGTCGGCTCAGCAGTGCTCTCCTCCGTGATTTCCGCGTCTCCTCGGCCGTTGCCATGAGCTCCTCTTATTCCTTACTTACGGTTGTGGTGCTCTCTAGAATGAAGCGGGGGAAGCGGCCCATATTGCGTCCGCTTCCCCCGTTCGATACGACTAGCCTAACTAGTCGCCCTCAAACGCTGTGTTGCCAACGGCTAAGGCGTGACTGGCGTGCAGAAGGTGCCCTCGTTGGAACCTTCGAACTGTGCACAGGGATCAATCTCGCCGCTGTCGATCTGGTCCGAAAGCGCCTGCAGTTGGTCCTTCACATCCTGAGGGATGACATCCTCAAAGTTGTGGAATGGAGCCAACACCGCGGGGCCGAACACTTCCCCGCCGGGGAACGTGCCGTCCGTCGCGGCCAGGATCAACCTGGTCACATCGGCTGTCAGACCCTTTGTGGCGCTGGACATGATGCAGGCCTGCGTCTCAGGCAGCGTGTTGAACTGATCCACATCCACACCGATCACATTGACGCCCACGTTACAGGCTGCGATCAGCGCGCCGTTGCCGGTCAGACCGCCGGCGCCGAAGATAACGTCCGCGCCTTCGCCGATCAGCGTGGCGGCGGTTTCAGCTGCAAACTCGGGATCCGTGAAGCACACGTCCAGCGAGCCGGGGTGGTAGACGTTCAGCACCTCGACGTCCGGGTTGACGGTCTTGGCGCCGTTATAGTAGCCCACCTCGAAGCGAGCCACGGGCGGGATGAACGGGCAGCCATAGACGCCG
Source organism: Anaerolineales bacterium (assembly GCA_048054495.1). GTDB lineage: Bacteria > Chloroflexota > Anaerolineae > Anaerolineales > E44-bin32 > JADFRG01. Next base: position 4,429 of record JBGMQN010000130.1, on the reverse strand, counting down.
CCGACAACATTGGACTCGGTCATCAAACCCGCCAGCGCGCCGGCCAAGAAGCCCGACACATCTTCACGGAAGATAAGCCCGGTGACGTTGTCCAGCGGTTCCGGATTGAAATCCGCGTCGACCTGGGTCTGATCGGTGCCGATGAAGAACACGTCCGGGTTGTCAATGCCCGATTGGTGAGTTGCCGAGCCCATCGCGAAGCCCGACGTCACGATGATACCAAAGCCCTCACTGATGAACGACTCGATGTTGGGGATGTAGTCGGCGCTGTCCGTCGTCTCGATGAAGCCGAAGCACTCTTCGGCCAATCCGAGCGCGTCAACCGCGTCCAAGACACCGTTCCAGCCGGCCTCGTTGAAGCTCTGGTCGTTGAGCTTACCCACGTCGGTCACGAAGCCGATCTTGTTGGTGCAGCCCACTGCCACTTCCGTCGGTTCAACTTCAGGAAGTTGCACCGGCTCAGCAGTTGGCTCCGCAGTCGCCGTGGCACAGGCACCCAGGATAAAGGCCCCCACAAGCAACCCTGCCAGGATGATATATTGCTTCTTCATGCGTTTCTCTCCTCCAAATGCTTCGTTTTGTCAATATCTAGGTGGGGCGGCGGTTTGCCGCCATGCGCGCAGAACCAGTTGTGATCTTGCTAGATCTACTCTCCTTTCTGCCAGTATTTGGGATCTTCCGGAGTTCTCCGGAACACGTCCTAGATCATACTATGAGACCAAGGGACTGACAATGAATCCGGTTCTTTGATGCTTTGGGGGCCAAATCCGATGCCTGATACGACTGCCATGGAGCACATTATTCCCCTTCCGTTGTCCCCTGCGGCCCCTCTGTGTCTGTTCCGATGTCCAGTTCCCCTGCTGCAATTGCCTCATAGGCCTCGTCGAGCAAGCGCTGCCGCCCGGGACTGAGAAGATCTTCATTTATGTCAACTATTAGGATAGTGTGGCTTTCAATGGAGTATGGCCAGGCCTCTCCCTCCCCTGTTTCCATCAGCGCTTCGAGCGCTGGAATGACCAGGCGGTCCGCCTCGAAGATCACACGCCCGACCCGCGTTTCCGTTGGGGGGCCCCCCTCTCCGACCCATACCATCGGAAGGCCTCCCGCCCCCAGCACCTCAGCCACTTCGTCCGCCGCCGGCCCCGGAATGGGAAATACCACATCCACACCCTTGGCCCGGAAGCCGTCCGGGCTCATCTCGGCCGCGGGCTGGCTGACCAGCTCGCATTGGGGGCAGCCCCAGAGCAATCCCTGACTGAATCCGGCGCTGTAGGCCGCTTCCTGCGGCCCGCCGGTAGCGGTGACCTCACCCACCGACCCGCTCTGGCTGGCCAAGCCAGCCATCACGCCCGCCAAGAACCCGGCTTGATCGTGCCGGGCACCATTTTCGCCTACCGTGCTGAGCGACGGCCCGGGATCGACCCCTCGAACATCGACCATCACGACGGGAATCCCCTCCGCGGCAGCCTGCTGCAGGTCGCCGTCCAGCGCCTCCTGCACGCTGACAGCGGCGATCACCGCTGACGGCCCCTGCAGGTAGGTTGATGCAGTGGGGAGATCGGAAACGATCAGGAGCCAGCCGCTGTTTGACACCAAGCTCTCAAGGCTCTCCTCCCAGGCCACGGGGGCTTGTGCGATCAGAAGGAGCTGCGGGATGGGAGTGGGAGTTGGACTGGTGATGCGCGTGGGAGTCGGACTGGTGATGGGTGTGCGTGAAGGAGTCGACGTCTGTGTCGGAGCCGTTCCGCTCTCAGATGTGCTGCAGCCGAACAGCACAGCTGCTGCGATCATGAGGGCAGCTACAGGCGACCAATTTCGTTTGAGCACTGAGGGTGTCACAGATTGGATTCTAGCCGCTAATGCACGTAGTGCACGTTGTATTCGAGCCGGGGCTTACACCGAAGGTTCTGCTTGCTTGGGCTCGGACGAGTCGTGCGGGGTCCTCGGTGGGCCTTGCGGATGCTTCGC
>JBGMQN010000130.1:0-2361 GCA_048054495.1 Anaerolineales bacterium | reverse complement strand
TTCGCTTGCGAAGCATCCGCAGTCGGCGCATCTCCGTCAGAAAAGGTTCCGGATGGCGAGCTGGACAAGCCGCCGTAATCCAGGATTTCTCGTGGCGCGGAGCCGCTTTTTGCCGGCCCGACAATTCCTGCTTCTTCCAACTGATCGACCAGGCGCGCCGATCGCGTGTAGCCGATCCGCAGGCGTCGCTGCAGCAGCGAGATCGAACCACGTCGCATCTGCCGCACCACGGTCACCGCCTCTTCGAACAGTTCATCTTGCTCCGGAGCAGCCTCCGTGATCTCTTCCCAGAGTGGGGCTTGCTGGAGGGGCGCGCCCGCAGGGATAGCGTCCGTTTCCGCCTGGCTCGTTCCGAGTTCGGCCTGTTTCCAGTAGCTGATGATCCGGCCGAGCTCGCGCTCGGAGACAAAGGATCCCTGCATCCGAACCGGCGCCGCGGCCTCCGGCGCTTGATACAGCATGTCACCCTTGCCCAGCAATCGCTCGGCGCCAGGCTGATCGATGATCACGCGGCTGTCCACTGAAGAAGCCACTGCAAATGCGATGCGGGCCGGGAAATTAGCCTTGATGATGCCCGTGACCACGTCGACCGAGGGCCGCTGTGTGGCGATGATCAGATGGATTCCCGTGGCACGTGCCAGCTGCGCCAGCCGGGTAACCACTCGCTCGGTCTCATCGGGAGCCATCATCATCAGGTCGGCCAATTCATCAATGACCACCGCAATGTAAGGCATGGTGTCCTGATGGACGGTCCGCATGCGGTCGTTGTAGTCCGCGATATTGCGCACACCTTCCTTGGAGAATTTGTCGTAGCGGCGGTCCATCTCACGTGAGATCCACTGCAGGGCGGGGACCACCCGTTCCAGATCCACGATCACCGGCACCAGCAGATGCGGGATCCCGTTGTAGGAGGTGAGTTCAACACGCTTGGGGTCGATCATGAGCAGACGCAGTTCCTTCGGCGTATTCTGCAGCAGCAGGCAGGCCACGAGCGCGTTCACGCAGACCGATTTACCCGAACCGGTCGTGCCTGCAATGAGCAGATGCGGCATGTTCACGAGATCTGCTGCTACCGGCCGGCCCGAGACGTCCTGTCCCAATCCCAGGCGGAGCAGGGAATTAATCTTCTGAAAACCGCCGGAGGCCATCACATCTCGCAGTGCCACCAACGAGATCTCGGGGTTGGGTGCTTCAATCCCGATGTAGCCTTTGCCCGGCACGGGCGCCTCGATGCGGATGGAGGCGGAGGCCAGCGCCAGTGCCAGGTCGTCGGACAGCGCCGCAACCTTGGATACCTTGACCTTGGTGCGGCGGCCGCCTTTGGTCTCAACGAATTCCGGTTCGACGCCGAATTGCGTGATGGTTGGCCCGCGATTGATCGCCACGACCTTGCAGGGCGCCCCGAAAAGGCGCAGCGTGTCCTCGATCAGGGCCGCGCGTTTGCGGTCGAATTCATCGTCCGCCAGTCGCTCCGAGCCCACTTCCAGCAGATCTTCGATCTGTGGGAGGGTCCACCCCTGTGCGCTTTGCGCATAGGTTTGGATATGACCGTTGCCTGCCAGGCCCTCGACCACCGTCGGTGCGGCTGCGGTGGGGCTGGGTTGTTGTATTGGGCTTCCCCGCGAGCCGCGTCGGCCGCCCCACAAAAGCACTTCCACGCGTTCCCTGGCACGGTTCAGGCCGGGCAGCAGGCCTGAAAATAGGTCCGGAATCGAGGTGCCTAGCGTGAGGCTGATGCCCAGGATCAGCAGCGCCAGTACGGCAACTGCCGCTCCAAGGCCCCCGAAGGCACCAACGAGCAGGAAGAGTATGGCCGATCCGATGACCCCTCCTCCTCGACCTTCGCTGGCGATGGCCAGCCCTTCCTCTGGAGTGGAAGCGCCCAGCAATGCATGCACGATGGCCAGCGACAGGAGCAGCAGCAGGCTCAAACCCACGTAGCCTTCCAGGTCGAGGCCGGTCGGCAGGTTGCGCCACACCAGCAGCAGACCGATGCCGATTAGCAGCAGTGGGAAGAAGAAGGCGCCCCATCCGAAGGCCTGAGACACCAGTCGCAGCCAGGAAGAGCTTGTGAAGCCCGCGCCGGAGGTCAGCGCTGCGAACACCGTGAGCGCTCCGAGCGCCATAAGAGTGACCCCGATCAACTCCCTTTTGTGGCCAGAGAGGAACGCCTGGGGCGAGAATCGGCTTGTGGTTTTGGGCGATTTACGCTTTGTGGGGGTGGCGCGCGACGCAGACTTCGCGGCACGCTTGGTACCGCTGGCCTTACGCCTTGTCGACGCAGTCTTACGCTTTGTCGAACGCTTGAAGGAAGTGCGCCTACGTTTGCGCTTCGCCAAAGTTGGCCTCCGGCCTGTCCTG
>JBGMQN010000003.1:0-9214 GCA_048054495.1 Anaerolineales bacterium | reverse complement strand
AGCCAAGCATAACCCGATCGAGCGGGGTCATCCGCTCTATCTTGTGAATCAGCAGACCCCCGGATGTGCTCGAGGGTCTGTGCTGGCGAAATGCGCGGGGCCTGGGCTGTTACTTTACGGCTACAGGTTCGCTTTCATATACCGCCTCAACCCAGTGTGCGTATTTGGACTCTCTGCCGCGGATGATGTCCTCATAGATCTCACGCAGCTGTCGGGTGACGGGGCCCATTTCGCCGGTACCGACTTCGCGAAAATCAACTTTGGTAACCGCCGTGATCTTGGCCGCCGTCCCGGTCAGGAAAAGCTCATCGCAAAGATAGACTTCCGTGCGGTCGATCGAGCGTTCGATCACGTCCAGGCCAAGTTCCTTTTGTGCCAACTCGATGACGGTGCGGCGCGTGATGCCTTCAAGGATGTTGTCGGTTACGGGTGGAGTAACCAATGTGCCATTCCGGAGCATGAACACGTTTTCCGCGCTGCCCTCGGCCAGGTGGCCGTCGTTGTTGAGCACCAGGGCTTCATCGAAGCCGGCGCGCAGCGCATCGGTCTTCACCAAAGCCGTGTTCACGTACACCCCGCTGATCTTTCCTCTGGCTGGCATGGCATTGTCCTCCACGCGACGCCAGGAGGAGAAAGTGACGTGAGCGCGATCGTCATGCTCCACGTACTTGCGGAACGGCACGGCTACAATCGTGATCTCGTCGGTCAGGTCGTGCAGTCTAACACCGATCATCTCGTCCGCCTTGTATAGCAGCGGACGGATGTAACAGTCCTCCGTCAAGCCCTCTTTGCGGAGTAGCTCAAAGGTTATGTCTCTCAGTCCTTCGGTCGTGTAGGTGACTTCTGAGCATATCAGCTTGCCGGAACTTAGAAGCCGCTCGTAGTGGTCCAGTGGGCGAAAGACGAAGAGTTGTTCCTGCTCTTCGTTCCAATAGCCGCGAATGCCCCCAAAGGCCGCTGTCCCGTAGTTCAGCGCGTGGGTTAGCACGCCGACTTTGGCATCGGAGTAGGGGACGATCTTTCCTTTGAAATACGCGTATTGGGGTAAGGTCACCTGGGCAAGCCTCCTGCCAGGCCCCGGTTGTGATGTCGCTCCGCGAGCAAGGTATATGAGCGGTCTGTCAGATTGTATTCTTCAGCCCGACCGCTTCCGGAGACAGAACTGCCCGCAGTGAGAATGCAGGCGTCGGGTCTGGCGATTTCATTATATCGTGCGCTGTCCGCGGGAGTCTAGGAAAGCTGGCTTACGTCGGTGGGAAGTGGGTCATCGGGCAACGGTACGATCATCAATCTTTTTCACGCCAATCACTTGGCTTGCCACTTCTACCGCGGTCCCTCTCATGGAGTCATCTATCAGATGACCCAGCAAGGTCACTTCCCCCAGATGGCTGCGAACAGCAATCGCGCCGGGCGGGAGCCCTTCTAGACGTGGGTCCCTGGCGAGAGCGACGGCCACCTCGATCTCGAGCTCGCTGTCCGCGACCATCCCATCCACGATACCTGTCACACCGGGTACCCACCGCAACGTCTCCAAGACTCCATCCTTGATCAGTCCCGAGCGCACCGGTCCAGAGACCTCGACCCTTCCGTCCGGAGACACCTTAACCCGCAGGTCATAGAACGACTCGCGGATCGGAGCGTAATTCCAAAGCGCGGTCTCTACCGCGGATGCAAGATCTTCGACGGTCATTACGGGCGCGTCGGTCATAGCTATTGATCCTCCCTCACGTGCCATTATAGCTCTCGAGTATTGCGCTGCGAATTACGCGCCCAGCACAAAGAAAAAGGGCCGTCTGATCGAGACGGCCCTTGTCTGTCTTATTATCGGTCGGCTTATGCCTCGCGGAACTCGCCCTCGACGACATCGCCTTCTTCCTCACCCTCCTTCGCGCCACCGCCCTCGGTCTCAGTTTCTGGCTGAGGCTGGGAGGCTTCGCCTTCCTGTGCATAGAGCTGCTGGCTGAGCGCGTAGCTCGCCTGCTGGACCTCTTCTGTCAGCTGCTTGATCCGCTCCAGATCATCTCCCTCGAGAGCCTCACGCAGCTCCTTGACCTTGCCTTCGATCCGCTCACGATCATCCTCCGGTACCTTGTCACCGAGCTCGTTTAAAGTCTTTTCCGCCTGGTAGGCCAGGCTGTCACCCGAATTACGCGCGTCAGCGAATTCCTTCCGCTTTCGATCTTCGGCTTCGTGCGACTTCGCTTCCTCCACCATCCGCTCCACGTCACCCGCGTTCAAATTCGTAGAGGCCGTGATGGTGACGGACTGTTCTTTGCCGGTAGCCTTGTCCTTTGCTTTCACATTCAGGATCCCGTTGGCGTCAATGTCGAAGGTCACTTCAATTTGAGGGACTCCGCGTGGCGCCGACGGAATGCCGTCCAGCCGAAACCTTCCCAGCGTATTGTTATCGGATGCCATCGACCGCTCACCTTGCAGCACGTGGATGTCCACTGCGGTCTGGTTTTCCTCGGCGGTCGAGAAGGTCTCCTGCTTCTTGATGGGGATCGTGGTATTGCGGTCGATCAAACTCGTCATCACGCTGCCTAGCGTCTCAACGCCCAGTGAGAGCGGAGTCACATCGAGCAGCAGAACGTCCTTGACGTCTCCCGCCAGCACACCGGCCTGGATCGCCGCGCCCACTGCTACGACTTCATCTGGATTCACACCCTTGTGCGGCTCCTTGTCGGTCAGCAAGCGAACTAGATCCTGCACCATCGGCATCCTGGTAGCTCCGCCAACTAGCACAACTTCGTCCACCTCGCTGGCCTGCATCCCGGCATCCTTCAGCACAGACAGGAAGGGTCCCTTGATGCGACCTACGAGATCTTCGCTCAGCTGCTCGAACTTCGCGCGTGTGAGCTTCATCTGCAGGTGCTTGGGTCCCGAGGCATCCGCCGACACGTAGGGCAGATTGATATCGGTTTCAGTCACCGAAGTGAGTTCGATCTTGGCCTTCTCGGCCGCCTCGCGCAGTCGCTGCAAGGCCTGTCGATCCTCTAGCAGATCAATGCCCTGATCCTTTTTAAACTCACCCGCTATCCAGGTCAGGATGCGCTGATCCCAGTCATCGCCACCCAGGTGCGTATCACCGTTGGTGGCCTTGACCTCGACCACGCCGTCACCCACCTCGAGCAAGCTGACGTCGAATGTACCGCCACCCAGGTCAAAGACCAGGATGGTCTCGTTTTCCTTCTTATCCAAGCCGTACGCTAGCGCGGCCGCGGTCGGCTCATTAATGATCCGCATCACTTCAAGGCCGGCGATCTTGCCGGCATCCTTGGTGGCCTGACGCTGTGAGTCGTTGAAGTAGGCGGGGACCGTGATCACCGCGCGGGTGATGCTCTCACCCAGGTAGGCCTCGGCATCGGTCTTCAGCTTCCCAAGTACCATGGCCGAGATCTCCTGCGGCGTGTATTCCCGATCGTTCATCGGGATCTTGACACGAACGTCATCGCTGCCGCCCTTGACCGTATCGTAGGAGACCATCTTGCGCTCTCCTTCGACCTCGTCCCAGCGTCGACCCATGAAGCGCTTGATCGAATACACCGTATTCTCTGAATTGACGACCGCCTGGCGCTTTGCGGTTTGTCCGACCAGTCGCTCGCCACTCTTTGTAAATGCCACGACCGACGGTACTAATCGCCCGCCTTCCGCGGAGGTAATGACAACCGGATCTCCCGCTTCCATTACCGCCACGACACTGTTGGTCGTGCCTAAATCAATTCCAATGATCTTTGCCATTAATGTTTACCTCACCCCTATATGAGATTTTCGTTTCTATGATACTCGAGCCGCACAAGAGGATCGTTAACACAGTATAGGAAGGACATATCACTGTCTGTACAGGGTCGCATGGCTAATGGCCATGAGGCCGAGGAAACTGCCGCGCCCGGATTATCTTCCCCTTAAAGCACGGCTGATCGGAGAGGGAAATGAAGGGGAACCAAGATGTGAGCGCCCCTACTGGGTCGCCCCAACGGCTATGCTATAAGCATGCTGCGATGGGAAAGCGCCTATAGAAGAAGGGCGGCTCGGCGCCGCAAGCGCTGCCGAAACGGTATCATTGCAGTGGTATTGGTTGGCGGGACGATCGTGGCCTTTGCCAGTAGACCCGCGCCTGACCCGTAGCTGGCCGGGCTGCCCAGCTACGAGTACATGATCTCTGTGATCGAAGGCCAACTAAATTAGGAGACTGTATGAGCAGACTCGATGAGGCGAGGAGGGAGAAGGACGCCTTCTTCCGCGAGAGCCACCACAGCCCGCTGCTTCCAGAGCAGCAAGCAACTTTCACGGGCCTGAACTACTTTCCGGAAAACCCGGCGCTGCGCCTCAAGGTCGAGGTCGAGCGCTTTTCGGAGCAAGAGCCAATCCAAATCCAGACCAACACGGGAGATGTGCAAGCCTACACACGATACGGGCGCTTTAGATTTGCTGTCGATGGCGACCAGGCCGAGCTCACGATCCTCGAGAACGAGAACGGCTATTTCCTGCCCTTTGCCGATTCCCTGGCTGGCACCGAGACCTACGGCGCGGGCCGCTATATGGAACCCTCCCGTCTTGCCGATGGGCGCTTCCAGGTGGACTTTAATGAGGCTTACAACCCGTACTGCGCCTACAATGAGAAGTGGTCCTGCCCGATCACGCCGCCTGAAAATCGCTTGAAGGTCCCCGTAAGGGCAGGCGAGAAGGTCTTCGAAGTCAAAGAATAGGCAGCCGCGTTCCGGCTACCGGCGATTTCGCGTGATTTAGTGTATTTGACAGTCCGCGGCGCAGGGACTAAGCTTCTCCGCTGTGCGGCCGATCGACAACCCAAATCCACCTTCGGATTTTGCGCATCCCATTGAAGCCGAGTTCGCAAGGCTGCTCGATTTTTATGACATCCCCTGGCAGTACGAACCGAAGACATTCCCCCTAGCAGAAGACCCGGAAGGCAACATCACGGAAGCCATCACGCCTGATTTCTATCTGCCTGGCCAAGACCTTTACGTCGAACTCACCACGCGCAAGCAGGCGCTGATCACCAAAAAAAATGGGAAGATCCGCGCTATGAAAGAACACTATCCAGGGATCAAGGTCAAACTGCTCAATCGGCGTGATATGGAGGCGATGCTAGTCAAATATGGGATGGTCGAGGAAACCCCTAACTTGATTGGAAACCCGAATGGCAACAATGAAAACAGCTGAAGTGCAGCTGGAATCAACCTCCGGCCTGGGCGAGGTCGTCTACAGCGAAGCCCAGATCCATGCCCGCGTCGCGGAGCTCGGGGCCGAGATCTCACATGACTACGAGGGGCTGGAATTGTGTTTGATCGGGATCCTGAAGGGCGCTTTGTTCTTTCTGGCCGACCTCATGCGAGCGCTGACGATCCCCTCGATCGTTGATTTCATGGCCATATCACGCTTCGGACCCCCTAGCAACACTCATGGAGAGGCCCGGCTGCTGAAGGACCTGGATATCTCGCTCGAGAATCGGCATGCTCTGGTTATTGACAACCTTGTCGATACCGGTTTCACGCTCAGCTATCTGATGCGGACTTTGCAAGCTCGCAACCCGGCCTCGCTCGAGGTCTGTGTCTTTCTCAATCGACCCCGGCGTCGCCTGATCGATCTTCCGCTGAAGTACGTCGGCTTCGAAGCCCCCGATGAATTCATGGTTGGCTATGGGCTGGGCCTGGACGAAAGACTTCGCCAGCTTCCCTACATCGCTTATTTCGATCCTGAGCAGAAAGACTCCTAGAATCACAAAGCCCCCGTCGGGGGCCGTCATCCAATTTAAAAGCCAAGAGGGATCCCCAGTAGCTTCCTTGCTCTAAGTTTCCGACCACCTACTTGCTGTAGATTCAGAGAAACTTCAGCACCCTACGCTGGCTCCCGTTACCACTCCCGAAGGAGTTTTTCGCTCGTCGGCTTCCTCAGCCTTTCGGCCTTTACACCCACTCACGGCCCCATTCCGAAGAACAAAACCGCTTGCCAGCTTCAGTTTATTTTCGGTGACCTTCCTCTCAGTGCTTCTTGGCTTCTAGGATTCCCTCTCAGCCTATTGACTTTATCATTTCTGGACATTGAGAGTCAATATCTCCAACCTTAAATATTTCGGGCGGACGTATCGCCCGTGAAAACACGGCCCAATAATTGCGATCGGCCTGATGTAGTCTGGGCTCAGAAACTAGTCATCTTATAGGAACCGCAGCCGAGCTGCCCACTTCGCATCGCTGAGCGCTATTAGCTGGGCCCACTCAGTCCTCCTCCGGCGGCTTGTGACCGCGAAAGCTGAAATAGAGCGCAAGGTCATACACGATCTTGAGACCCCCGCCAACGAAGAAGGGAAACCCGAAACGGGCCACACTTAACGCCGCCCCAGCGATGACCGGACCGAATGCCTTCGCGGTCGTACGTGACAGTGTGGTGATGCCGGTGGCTGCCGTCCGCTCCTCAGGCTCAACCATTGCCACGATATACGAGCCCCGCGTCGGTACGTCCATCTGCGAAAGCAGATGCCGGGCGAGCAATACGGAACTGGCTGAGGCGAGGGTGGGCATCAGCGGAATCATCATCAACAGCACATTGGAGGGAAGGTGCGTGAAAACCATCGTGTTCAACAGCCCAATCCTGTCTGCAATGCGTACCGCCAGCAGATAGGAGATCGACTTCATCACGTTGACCCCAAAGAACAATGGGCCCAGGAATTCGGCTCCAACCCCGAAGCGCAGGCTGAACCAGTACGAAATCAGGCTCTGCACCACAAAGCCCCCCGCAAAAGAGTCCACTGCGAACAGCCCGGCCAGTCTCAGCACGGGCCCGCGAGAGTGAGACAAGTTCACGAAGCTCGCACGCTCGGGGAGCTGCGCGAGCTCGACCTTCGGAGAAAGCCGGCTGGCGACCAGAAGCGTCGCAACCCCTAGCGCAGCGTAGAGCCAGAACATCAAGCGGTAGGAAGTAAGGAGATCCAGCTGCGAGGCGCGGGCGGGGATCCCCGCGGCCAGCGCTCCCAGAGCAACCATCGCCGCGCCCACCGCATTGTACAGACCGAAGGCCTGATTGCGATGCTTCTCGGAGGAAGTCTGCGGCAGGATGGCCGCCTCCACGGTCTCGAACGGCCCGACCTCTCCGGAAGTTGCGCTGATGGTGCCAGTGAGCGCGGCAGCCACCAGGAGCCACGGTGTGCTTACGGCGGCAAAGACGATCCCGCTGAGCACCATCAGAGCGGAGCTCACCATCAACATCCGGCGACGCCCCAGGCGATCGGCTCGAGATGTCACCACGCCGGTGAGCAGCGCCGACCCGACCAGCGTTGCAGTAAGAATGAAACCCACCTCGACCGGCGCGAAGCCAAGTTCATCGAGGTAGAGGCCCAGGATGACGCTCAAGTAACCGTAGCCGAAGTTGCGGGTGCCTTTAGAGACTAGCAGCAGCCAACCATCGCGCGTGAGCTGCGTCATTGGAATGAACAGAGGGGAAGAGATTCGTTTGGCGGGGGTTGCGCGGCCAACCTCATTCCTGCCTGAGCTCTGCCCGAACTCGTCCAGCCGGAAGCCCCGGCTGGGCCTCTGATCCGCAAGCCGCCAGCGACACCAATAGCAGGGCCATTGACGCTGTCCGCCGCACATCGTATCCTCTCAGAAGAAGGTCAAACAAGGGAGCAGGCATTGGCGGAAGTTTACATTATCGATGCAGTCCGCACGCCCATTGGCATCGGGAGACCCGACAGGGGAGATCTCTACCCGATCGCTCCCATGGATCTAGCGGCTCTGGTGTTGGGCGAGCTGCTGCGGCGCGTTGGATTGGAACCCGAGCTCGTAGCGGATGTGATCCTCGGCTGCGTCACACCGGTGGGGGACCAGGGGGCCAACATCGCCAGGCTGGCCGTGCTGAAGGCCGGCTTCCCCGTGACCGTCCCAGGCGTGCAGCTTAACCGGATGTGCGGATCGGGTCAGCAGGCGCTGCATTTCGCGGCCCAGGCCATCCTGGCTGGCGACGCCGAGCTGGTGATCGCGGGCGGTATCGAGATGATGTCTCATCAGCCGATCGGGGCGGATTGGCCAGGCGAATGGCCCACCGACTTCCCCTACGCACTCGTGCACCAGGGTACCAGCGCCGAGCTTATGGCAGAGAAGTGGGACCTGAGCCGCGCGGCACTGGACGACTTCTCGTACCAGAGCCATATTCGGGCAGGCGCAGCCATCGAACATGGAACACAAACGGACCAAATCGTGGCGGTCCGCGTTCCGGATAACGGAAGCACGCGGTGGGTTGAAGTGGACCAGGGTGTGCGTATCCCTCCGGATCGGGAAAAGATTGGCGCATTGCCTCCGGTCTTCAAGGAAGACGGGGTGGTCACCGCGGGAAACAGTAGTCAGATCAGCGACGGCGCGGCGGCAGTGCTCCTGGCTTCCAAATCAGCGCTGAAGGAGCATAATCTGGAGCCGCTGGCCCGAGTGGTTGCCCGGGTCGTGGTAGGTTCGGACCCGGTGCTGATGCTCGACGGCCCGATTCCAGCCACACAGAAAGCACTGGATCGAGCCGGGCTGACCATCGCCGATCTGGATTGGATCGAGATCAACGAGGCCTTTGCCTCCGTGGTCCTGGCGTGGCAGCGGGAAGTTGAGGCCGATTGGGATGTAGTCAATCCTGAAGGCGGCGCCATCGCCCATGGTCACCCGTTGGGTGCTACCGGCGCGATCCTGATGACCAAGCTGGCGCATGGCCTTCGAGGACAAGGCGGGGGATACGGGCTGCAGACGATGTGCATCGGTCACGGAATGGCCATTGCGACGGTTATCGAGGCAGCGAAGTAAGAGAAAGCCTTAGCGCTCCATCTAAATCGCGTGAACCGTAGGCGGGCTCACGCGATTTACGCGAAGCCCGGTCTAAGTTATCGCCGGCAGCAACGGGCGAGATCAAGGCTCAGAGGTGATCACAAAATGGCAAAGGCAATCTGGAACGGAGCAGTTCTAGCAGAGAGCGACGATACCATCCAGGTGGAAGGGAACCAGTACTTCCCCCCCGAGGCGGTCAACCGCGAGTACTTCCACAACAGTCAGGATCACACCACCTGCTTCTGGAAGGGTGTCGCCAGCTATTACGACGTCGAGGTGAACGGGGAGGTCAATCGTGGCGCGGCCTGGTACTACCCGGAGCCCAGCGAAGCCGCGTCCTTGATCAAGGACTACATCGCTTTTTGGCGCGGGGTGAAAGTAGAGAAGTAGGCGATCCA
>JBGMQN010000065.1:5632-9403 GCA_048054495.1 Anaerolineales bacterium | reverse complement strand
CGCGCGGATCCGGTCACCTCGATGAAGTCGGTGCTCTCCCACGCGGTCCCATTCTTGGGCGTTATGATGGCCAAAAACACCGCTGGGTTTCCGTCATCCGGCGTCGGCTCCGCAGTCGCCGCAGGCACTTCGGTCGGCGGCACTTGCGTAGGTGCAATCGCCTCCGGGGTCGCGGTCACTACGATGACCTCTGCGGTTGGGGTCGTAGTGGAACATGCTGCAAGCGCCAGCCCCAACAGCAGGGCGCCCGCCCAGGATAATTTCTTCATATTGATTTCCTCCGGCTAGTCCAGGCTAGATTCTAGACCGCTCTTACGGTAGAACAATACGCATTATTGAGTATCTCTACCCTCTGACGTAGATGAATGGCATAGAACAGTGGAGACCCGCCCTACATTCCGCCTGGACCCGGAGATTTCGAACTCCCTTTGAGCCAATTCCGCAAGATTGCCACAACTCATGTCGCTCCGCCCTCAAGCAGCGCCTCCAGCAGCTGCTCGGTCAGCGCCTTGACTTCGCGTCCGCCGGGTCCCACGGGTCCCACGCATGCCGGACAGCCATCGCGGCAACGGCAGTGGCGCACCAGCCCCAGCGCTCCTTCCAACAGCTTGTCATGCAGGTCGTACAGCCGCTCCGCCAGTCCCAATCCCTCCGGCGCCCGATCGAACAGCGTGATGGTGGGTCCCTTAGTCTCTTTGGAACGAGATTCGGTCAGCTCTCCGATATCGCGCGGATCGCACATCAGGAACAGCGGCGCGATGTTTCGCAGCGCATAGGCCAGACCGCCCAGCGCGCTGCGTGTGCCGCGCGCGGCCTCGGCCCGCGCGTGGCAAGCTGGGCACAGCGTGATCAAATTCTCCATTTGATTGGCTTCCCGGTCGTTGCGGTTCTTACTCGGGAGGTAGCCATAGCTCCGAAAGGGCCGGATGTGATGGATGTCGTGTGACCGTCCTTCGCGCTCTGGGGCGCCGCACTGCCGACAGCGGTGCGCATCGCGTTCCAAGGCCGCCCGGCGCACGTGCGACCAGTCGGGTCCGTAGTCGTTGGGTGGAATGAGAACGCCTTCCGCTTCCAGACGCGCGGCCGTTTCCGACCCGATCCAAAGCCAGTAGGCGGTCGTCTCGAACTGGCGCGGCGGAAGGTCAATCTCACCATATCCCAGCGTCTCATGCGTGTATCGCTTGACCTTGCGATAGGAAGAGGCTTGAGCCGTGATCTGCGCCCAGCCATGCGCCCGGCGCGCGGCCGTCGTCTCGTCCGCATCATAGACCTGCTGAACTTCGAGATCGATGGCCTCCGAGGCGTCGGTGTAGTAGTCCACGCGTTCCGGCAAAACCTCGGCGATGGCATTTTCCCAATCCAGTCGCTGCACGATATGGGTACGGCCTTCATGGGTGTAGACCGCTCCTTCGTGCAGCAAGATGGGCGCGGTGGCGCGATCCACCTCGCCGATAACCTTCGGCCGGCCGTCGCTCACGTCCTGGATGACCACCGTCGCATCCTCGCCCGTCCGCAAGGACACCGCTTCGGCGGGGTACGCATCTGCCATCCAGCGGTAGTTCCCATTGGATCGGTGCAGCGATCCCTCCTCTGCCAAGAAGTCAAGCAGCTCTCTGAGCTCCTCAAAGGATCCGAAGTTTTCACCGGCCGCGAAGGGCAACTCGAACGCTGCGCAGCGCAGGTGGCGCAGCAGGATGGCCAGGTTGTTCGGGTTGATCAATCCGTGTTCGGGCGGGTTCTCAAATAAGTAGCGCGGGTTGGCCGCAACGAACTGGTCCAGGGGCGCCCCTGAGGTGACCAACACCGCAGCGGAAGCCTCCTCCCTGCGGCCTGCGCGCCCGGCCTGCTGCCACAGGCTGGCGATCGTTCCCGGGTAGCCGGCGATCACCGCCGCGCCTAGCTGGCCGATGTCGACGCCTAATTCGAGGGCGTTTGTGGCCACCACCCCTCGAACGATGCCCTCGCGCAGGCCACGTTCGATCTCGCGCCGCTCGAGCGGGAGGTACCCTCCTCGATAGCCGCGAATGGTCCGGGGATCGCCACCGGCGCCTTCGACTCCGTCTCGCACATAGCCCAGAAGCACCTCCGTTGTGAGCCGCGCACGGGCGAAAACTGCGGTCTGAACATCGGCCTGCAGGAATCGCTGGGCGATGCGTGTGGTCTCCAAAGTGTAGGCGCGTCGGATTCCTAGTGCGGCGTCGATCACGGGCGGGTTGTAGAGAATCACGTGCTTCTCGGCACGCGGCGATCCGTCCAGGTCAGGTGGGATCAGCCGTACGGGTGCCTCGATTAGTTTCTCGGCGAGCTCTTTCGGGTTGGCGATGGTGGCCGAGGTGAGGGCAAATTTGGGGTCAGCGCCATAGAAGCGACAAATACGCCGCAATCGCCGCAGTAGATTGGCGACGTTTGAACCAAAAACCCCTCGATAGACGTGAAGCTCGTCGAGCACGATCCATTGCAGGTTCTCGAAGAGCGCCGCCCAGCGCGGGTGGTGCGGGAGGATGCCCATGTGCAGCATGTCGGGGTTGGTAATGAGGATGCGCACTAGATCCCTCACCTCGCGTCGGTCCGCGCTCGGCGTATCCCCATCGTAGGTGCGAACGGGCACCTGTTCCACGGCCTCCAGCGTCTGCAGCATCTCCGCGAGCGCGGAAGCCTGATCTTGGGCGAGCGCTTTTGTGGGGAATAGATACAGCGCGCGTGCCTCCGAGTCTGCCAGGGCGGCCTGCAACACGGGCAGGTTATAGCAGAGGGTCTTCCCCGATGCGGTCCCGGTGACGACCACCACGTTCTCACCCGCAAGCGCGGCTTCCACGGCCGCCGCCTGGTGGATGAAGAGCGGAGCGGTCCCCCGCGCCCGCAGTGCGGAGATGAGGCGCGGATCCAGACGCTCGGGAAAATCGGCGTAGCGGGCCTCGCGTGCAGGCAACCGCTCCCAGGCCGTCACGTTTTCCATGAAGGCCGGGTCGCGCTGCAGTGCCTCCAACACCTCGCCTATGGACATGGCGCTGGGATTATAACTATCCGCTCCCTGGCGAATCTGCGCCCAAGTGCTCGCCGTGCGATCGATGGCTCAGGCCATCGACGCGTATATGCTTTGGACATTGCATCGACCTTACAATACTGCCGGCGTTTTTAGGACCCGTCGACTATGCGCGGCCGGCCCCGTCGGTGATAATATGCAGTCGTCGATCAGCGCTGGCGCGCGCTGGGTGGAGTAGAGCAGACCTAGTCCCAAAAGGAATCATGAGCTCTCGCGAAGAAGCATCCCTACAGAAATCCGTCTTGCAGCCCCCATCCTTCTTCCGCGCGGGATGGCTACCCCGAATCCATCGCAGGCTCTCCCAAGTGCTGGAGACCGCCATGACCATTAACTTCGACGATTCCTCGCGGTTCGTTCTGCTCAGCGATCTGCACCGCGGCAACGGAGGCAAGGCGGACGCCTTTCGACCCAATGCTGAATTGTTCCTGGCCACGCTTCAAAACTATGTGCGGCGCGGCTTCACTTACGTCGAGGTTGGTGACGGTGACGAGCTATGGAAGGGTTGGCCATTCGAGGAAATCCGCCATGCTCACCGGCGGGTCTTTGACCTGTTCCACGACCTGGACAGAGAGCGGCGCCTGCACCTGATACTGGGCAACCACGATGTCAAGCGCAGGGCGCGCCATCAAGAGCAGAAGGATGGAATCCTTGTGCACGAGGGGCTCGTTTTTCGTCATCGAATAAGCGGCCAACGGCTCTTCGTGGTCCACGGTCACCAGGCCGACATT
>JBGMQN010000065.1:0-5532 GCA_048054495.1 Anaerolineales bacterium | reverse complement strand
TGTCTCATCCAGCGACCAGTCTCCAGATCTGAGCCACGAAGAAGGTAACCACAAATCCCATGAACAGCGGCAGGAGCGCGGTGACGATGGTCCACTGCTTGCTGCCAGTCACCTTATAGGTCGTGAAGATAGTCGTGCTACAAGGGTTATGGATGAGAACAAAGATCATCATGCTTATGGCGGTGAGCAGAGTCCAGCCGCCGGCTCTGAGGATGGCTCCCGTCGCGGCCTCCGAACTCAGCTGGAACATTACCCCGGCACCTTCTCCCACCCCGGTGAGGCCGCTGACCAGGACCGTCAACATCAGGATCGTTGGAATGACGATCTCGTTGGCGGGGATGGCCACGATATAGGCAACCAGGATCACTCCATTGAGGCCGAGCAGCAACCCGAACGGATCCAGAAAATTGATCATGTGCACCGCGATGGGGGTGCCCCCGATCGTGACGTTCGAGATCAGCCATATGACCGCCCCGGCCGGCGCGGCAAATATGAGGGCACGCCAGAGCACATGCAGCGTCCGATCGATGACCGAGGTGTAGAGCGTCTGCAGGATGCGCGGGGGTCGATAGGGAGGGAGTTCCAGGCTGAAGGTGGAAACCTCACCCTTCAAAACCGATCGAGAAAGGGCCCATGAGACCAGCAAAGTCAGCAGCACTCCCAGCACGGCAGTACCCATCACTGCAATCGCAACAGCCACTCCGGCCAGGTAGCTGGGCACCAGCGCGCCGACGAATATTATGGCTATGACAATCTGGGTGGGCCATCGACCGTTGCATAGAGCGAAGTTGTTAGTGATGATGGCGATCAATCTCTCGCGCGGGCTATCAATGATGCGGGTAGACATCACGCCCGCCGCATTGCAGCCAAACCCCATGGCCATGCTGAGCGATTGCTTGCCGTGCGCGCCGGCCTTCTTGAAGGCGCTGTCCAGATTGAATGCCACGCGCGGCAGATAGCCGAAATCTTCCAGCAGCGTGAAGAGTGGGAAGAATATGGCCATGGGAGGCAGCATCACGCTCACTACCCAGGCAGTGGCCAAATATACGCCGTCGATTAATATTCCGTCGATCCACCAGGCCAATCCAATGCTCGCCGCGATCTGCTTAAGGAACGGGTAGATCGTGTCGATGAGCAGAGCGAAGATAAAATCGGAGGGGATGTTCGAACCGATAACCGTGAGCCACAGGACCACGGCCAGGGCCAGCAGCATGATCGGAAATCCCCAGATCCGGCTGGTCACGATTCGGTCGATCGTCCGATCCAAATCGAAGCGCGGCTTTTGATCCGGGCGGGTCACCGCTCTTTCGGCAATCCGGGCCGCGTCGGCGTAGATGGCTTCGACCAGCTGCTCGTGCAGGTTCCCGCCGAACTTCCCGCGCATCGCCGTGGCGGTCGCAAGCACATCCGCTCCGATAGCGCTCGTCAAGCGGGTTCTCCCACCATGTCCACCGGCCGAGCAAGCTCACCCAGCTCTCCGCTTTGGACCACATTCCTCATTCGCACATCGCCATCCAGCAGCCGCAGTGCTACCCAGCGAGAATTGGGCAGGCCCGGGAAACGCGCCTCGACCTCAGCGGCCAGTTGCGTCACGGCCGTCTTCAGGGCTCCGGATAGATACTCGATTCGGTACGGCTTACAGACAACCTTGCCCGTGGCTACCTCTTCTATGGCGCCGACCAATTCGTCTAGCCCTTCGCCATAGCGTGCCGAGGTAGGGACCGCCAGTACGCCAAGGTCACGCGCCAAGCGCCGGTCGTCGACCTTCAGGCCGTGGCGTCTGGCCTCATCCATCAGATTCAAGCAGATCACGACCCTGTCGGTGATTTCCATGACCTGCAGCGCCAAGTTCAGATTGCGCTCCAGCCCGCCGGCGTCCACGACGACCACGGTGACGTCTGGCCGTCCGAAGAGCAGGAAGTCGCGAGCGATCTCCTCATCCTCACTGGTGGAAAGAAGCGAATAGGTGCCGGGCAGGTCAACCAGTTTGTAGCGCTTGTCTCCGTACTCGAAGCCGCCTTCGGCGCGCGCCACAGTTTTTCCGGGCCAGTTGCCCGTGTGCTGACGGAGGCCGGTCAGGGCATTAAAGACGGTGCTCTTTCCGGTATTGGGATTTCCCGCCAGCGCCACAACGAAATCCCAATTCTCCATATCCACGCCGCGCTTTAGGAGATTGCCCGGCAGATGAACGGGGCAGGCTTCGCAACCCGACGATGACTGTGCCTTCGTATTCATGCTGCCTCCTCTGCTAGTCGAATTTGGATCAGGTCCGCCTGTTCTTTTCGCAGGGCGATGAGCGTGCCCCGAATACGATAAGCCACCGGATCTCCGCTGCTGCTGGCCAGCTCCGCCCGAATCTCAGCTCCCGGTAAGAATCCGAGGTCCTGCAGCCGCCGACGCTGCAGGCCTCTGCACCGGGAAGATATTTCAACGACTTGACCTCGCTCACCGTGGGCCAGGTCGCTCAATCGTTGTCCGGCCAGATCGCTTGGGTCTGCGGGTCGGTCGACCGAGACGTTGGCCGCGATTACCGGGGCCAGAACGTGTTCGTCGCCGCCCGCCCAAAAGCGGATCCGGTGGGGCGAACGTTCGACCAGCCGCACCTCCATTCCTGGATACAGCCCTTCGGCAAGCAGCTGCGCGAACACCGCCTGCGGCTCATCCTCGATATGTACGATCTGGAGCGGCTCATTAACCTCGGCGGAAATTAGCGGTATGCCTGCTTGCGGCAACAACTCACCCTCCGCGCTGGGAATAGGATCCCCATGCGGATCGTGAGTTGGATTCCCCAAGCGGGCAGCAAGCGTCTCCGCTTCCTCGGGAGTCAGTTGATGCTCATGCCACTCCGCCTGTCCGTGCCATTCCAATTCGCCGACCCCGGTTTCATCCGCAAGATAGCTCTCCCATAGCCGGTGCGCTCGGAGAATATGAAGCGCCGATTGGCGACCGACGGGGCTCAGCCGAATCGAATCGCGCTCTACGTGCAGCAGGCCACGGCGCTCCATTTTCAGGAGCACGCCCGCCGCCTGGTCGGCAGTGATCTGTAGGGCACCAGCCAAGCTGTTGGCCGTGAATCGATCTCCGCTCATCTCGCATCCGAGGATGTGCTTGAGCGCGTCCTCCATGCGAATGCGCTCGGTCTGCTGCCGGGCCCGACGCCAGCGCGGAATTACCCCGTGGCGGGGATAAAAGAGACCCGCTACAGCAGCAAGAAGGATCAGGGCCGTTATGAGAGCGACCAGCGGTTCAGGCATTCCTGCAAATTCTACAATCTATTAGTTGGTGCTCACCATTTTATTAGGATTACCTAAATTTGGGAAGGGGGCAATGTGACTATTTGCGTCAGTTCTATGGGGGAGCAATAGTTCGGGGCGCTGCAATCCCGTCACCTTACCAGCCCTTGCGAGAGAGCCTCACTTGCGTGATAGTTCGACCATGTCCATCCGTGCCCGCCTGCGCTCCGCACTGGAGTTCATAGCCTGGGGTGTCTTGCTTGGCCTGGCCTACGGTCAGGCCCCACTCTACACCTCTAATCAGAACCAGTACTTTCTGCATGGCCTGGCTCAAGCCGGGCAGGGGTTGCTTGCAGAAGATTGGCTGGCCAATACTACCGATCCAACACCCGTATTTACCTGGCTGGTAGTCGTCACTGCTCGCTATCTTCCCCGGGCCACCTTCTACCTGTATTACTTCCTGCTCTTCGCGGTCTACCTATACAGCCTGCGTCGCATCTCAGATCGGCTCTTTGATCTTGAGCGCTCCAGGGCCACACGATGGATCTACCTGGCGCTGATCTTCGTGACGCATTCCGCGGCACTGCACGTGCTGCTGAGCCGCGGGGTCGGGGGGGACTGGGAATACCTGTTCGACGGCGGGCTGGCCGGACAGAGACTGCTCGGCACCGTGCTGCAGCCGAGCAGCTTCGGCGTGTTCTTGCTGCTATCCGTTCAGTTGTTCCTCGAAGATCGTCCCTACCGCGCGGTTCTAGCGGCTGCGGTTGCGGCTACGGTACACCCAACCTACTTGCTCAGCGCGGCCGTTCTCACCATCGCATACATGTTTGTCGAGATCCGTACTGGCAAGGGTTACAGACAGTCGCTCCAGATCGGCGGTCTTGCACTGATCGTGGTGCTGCCCATCCTGGCCTACACTTACAGTTCGTTTTTTCCTTCTGCAGCAGACGCTCAGAATCTTTTGGTTCACTTCCGCCTTCCCGCGCATGCGCTTGTATCCGAATGGTTTGGCGCTGCAGCGCTCGCGACGTTGGCGCTTATCGGCCTGGCGCTTATCTTGACCAGAGGCACTCCGCTGTTGCCGGTCCTGCTGATCTCGGTCGCGGTTGGCCTGGCGCTAACCTTGCTCCAAATCCTCACCAGGAGTGATGCCCTGGCGCTTCTCTTCCCCTGGCGACTGTCCGCTTATATGGTTCCGCTCTCAATCACAATCCTTGCCGGATGGCTTGCGGTTTGGCTGAGTGAGCACACGGGGCGGCGATTCGGCCGTGTCGCTTCTCTTGCCGGCATCCTGCTAATCGGCCTCTCGATAGTCAGTGGCCTGATCTGGATGGCGATCCAGAGCCTTCAGCGACAGATCGCTCCTGAGCGCGCCTTGTACGAGTATGTGCAGGCGGCAAGGGTGCCAGGGCAGCTGTATGCAATTCCCCCCAAGCTGCAGGATTTTCGCCTGGCAACCGGCACACCGATCCTGGCGGATTTCAAGTCCATTCCCTATCGCAGGGGAGAAGTTATCAACTGGCACGACCGGGTGCGGTTGCTCCAGTGGTTCTACAGGGAAGAGATTGATTGTGGGCTTATGGGAGACTTCATTGGTGAATATGGAGTGACCCATATCGTGCTTGGGCCCGAGCAGCTGGGTCAGAACTGCCCGGAAATGCGGGAGCGCTACAACGATGGTCGCTACGCGATCTATGAATTGGAGCCGCGGCCCTGATGCCTCCCTGGGAATGTACTAGAAGGCAAGCACGCAATACCTGAGCTTCCGGAGCTGGAAATAGTACGTGATGTCCTCCAAGCCCGAGTGGGCGGCCGGGTCGTGGAGCGCGTAACGTTGTCTGGCCAAGGCGGTCCGATTGTGGCGCGCGACCTGACCGGGGGCGGTTTCGCAGAGACCCTCACCGGCGCGCAGATCGGCATGATTGAGCGGCAAGGAAAATTCATGGTCTTTGATCTGCTGCCTGCCGCGGACCTCCATCTGGTCGTCAACCCGAAGCTTACGGGACGATTCCAGCTCGCTTTGCCGGGAGCCAAGAAGGCAGGGCCGGTTCACGTAACCCTGTACTTCGGCGACCCTGAGCAAGAACTCCGCTATGTTGATCGAAAGCGAATGGGCCAGCTCTATTTGACGACCGACCTGGCCAAGGTGCCAACCTACTCCGACATGGGGCCAGATGCCCTTGACATCTCGCAGGAGAAGTTCGTTGCCCGACTGGGGCGTTTCAGAGGCGAGATCAAGGGAGTCCTAACTCGCGAACAGTTTGTAGCGGGCATCGGCAATGCCTACGCGGACGAGATC
>JBGMQN010000114.1:8143-9415 GCA_048054495.1 Anaerolineales bacterium | reverse complement strand
CCTGTTCTCCGCCTTCGGCCAGCCGCCGCACAACGTGGCTGCCGACATATCCACCGCCACCTGTTACCAGGATCACTGCCAGTCCTTTCCTACATAAGGCACCCTGATTCTAACGTCTTAACGAAAAGGCCCCCCGAAGGGGACCGCTCAAACGGAGACACCGTTCTACGCTCTACGCCTCGGCGAATTTTTCAGCGATCTCGAGCCGATTTCGGCCGGCGCGCTTAGCAGCGTAGAGCGCCTCATCCGCAAGCGCGATCAGCTCGTCCGCGCCTGCCTCGGGAAAGAGCTCGCTCGAGACGATGCCCGCACTGGCGGTCACCCACAGGGGCGCTTCGCCGATCATTACCGTCTCCTTCGCGATTACCCTGCGTAGTCGCTCGCCCAGCATTACCGCTTGTTCTAGGTCGCAGCCGGGATGCACGGAGAGGAATTCGTCGCCCCCGTAGCGGCCAGTGGCGTCATAGGTTCGGACGCAATTTCGCATGCGCTGCCCACATTCCAGCAAGACCTTGTCGCCGGCTGGATGTCCGTACGAGTCGTTGATCCGCTTGAAGTCATCCAGATCGATCATGGCTAGCCCGATAGGCTCGCCCTTTCGTCGGCCGCGATCCAGCTCCCGATTCAGGATTCCCAAGATTGCAGATCGGTTCCAGAGGCCGGTGGCTGAGTCAGTAGTGGCCTGCGAATGCAACTGGTCCCGCGTTTGAATCAGGTGCTCCTGGATTTCCAATATGCGCTTGCCTGCTTCCAGGCGGGCCTGCAGCTCGTGGGAGCGAAAGGGCTTGACGATGTAGTCATCGGCCCCGGCGTTCAACCCGGCAACCAGATGTTTTTCTTGATCGTACATGGTGAGCAATAAGATGTAGATGTAGGGTTCCTGGGATTGCTGGCGAACTTTGCGTATGATCTCCAGCCCGTCCATTCCCGGCATGCGCCGGTCGAGGATTGCCATTCGGGGGGCATCGTCACGCTGGAGAATGTCCCAGGCTTGCTGGCCATCTTCGACGGTGATGACCTGATAGCCCCAATCACCCAGCACTTCCCCCAGGTGCTCGAGGGTGCTCTCGTGATCGTCCGCGATCAGTATCTTATTGTTGGTGTTGGACACATCGACCTTCCGCGTAGAAAGGCGGTTTGCATCCATTCTAGAGGGAACTGCCAGCGGATGAGCTTACAGGGAACTTACGAGAGGTGCCCCCACGGGGATTCGAACCCCGGTTTTGGCCTTGAAAGGGCCACGTCCTAGTCCCCTAGACGATGGGGGCGTTT
>JBGMQN010000114.1:0-8043 GCA_048054495.1 Anaerolineales bacterium | reverse complement strand
CCGGTTTTGGCCTTGAAAGGGCCACGTCCTAGTCCCCTAGACGATGGGGGCGTTTCTTGGGCAGGGGTGCGCGGGAGCAGGGGGGAATCGGTGCTGGGGAGAAGGCTGGACGCATACTTATGCGGCCGACCCAATAATCACCCATGCACCCTTGCACCCGCGCTCCCCTGCTCAGCCTCAGCTCCCCTGCTGGCGTCAGCGGGCGGATTCTAACACGCAGGCACACCCAGGCAGCAGAGGCTAAGATCCGCCGCGGTACGAGGGGGCAGTGATGAGCTTTCGCACGCTCAACCTGCGATCATCGGTCCAGGCGCGAAGGCGGGGATCGATCTTATCAGGGGTTTCGGCAGAGGTGATCACAGTGGGAAGCTTGGCGTTGTATCTGTGATTAAACAGTTGGTCTAGCTTCTCCCGCACCCAGGGCGTGGCTGCTTGCGCCCCCAGGTCGTCCAGCACAAGGAGCGGCGCGTTACGGATTTCTTCAAATCGCCGATCGTAGGAAACGGTCGAGCTCGGGCTGAATGTGGCGCGCAGATGGTCCAGGAGATCCGGTACGACAATGAATATCACGGGAAAGCCCTGCGCAGACCTGTGGTTGGCAATCGCAGCCGCCAGGTGCGTTTTGCCGACCCCGTAGCTTCCACCCAGCATGAGCCATCCCTTGGGGTTCTCAGCAAAAAACTGCGCGGCTTTGTGTGCGTCTTCAAGCGAACGGACCTGCTCGGCTGGCAGCTTCTCACCCTTGCGCAGGCTGAAGGTACCGAAGGTCTGATCGTGATGCAGGTCCAGCGAGGACAGCTCCTCCCGATCGGATTGTTTCATCGGTGTGCGGTAGTCCGGCGCATGGATGTAAACCCGATCCACCAATGACGGATCCAGGATGCGGGAGCGCAGCCGAGCCTCGATCTCCTCCAGGGCCAAATTGGTGGTGATCACGGCCGGCAGGTGATTCGTATAGCGGTGATTGAGGATCTGAAACAACTTCTCGCGCCCCCACTCGGTCGCATTTTGGGTGCCGAAATCATCCAGCACGATAAGCGGCGCGGCGCGAATCTCATCAAACCGCTCCTGAAAGGTCGTATCCCTATCGCTGAACGTTGCGCGAAGCTCGTCGAGCAGATCGGGAACGGTAAGGAATAAGGTGGGCACCCCACGTGCCGCCGCCTCATTGGCAATCGAGGCCGCTAGATGGGTCTTGCCAACTCCAAATCCTCCCTGCAGCAGGAGCCACCCCTCGAAGTTCTGAGAGTAGGTCCTCGCCCGCCGGAATGCTGCATGCAGGGATTCCCGCTCCTGCTCTGTCGTTCCCACCCGTCCGTCCGGGTTGAAGGTGTCGAACGTGAGGCGCTTCAGCTCATCCAGCCGACTGAGACGGAAGAGCCGCTCCTGCAGACGCGAACGGATTTCTGGCTCGCGGCAATCGCAGATTTCCAGCCGGCCAAAGTCTGGGTGCCCGATCGGCGCCTGGAGGCGCAGGTATCCTACGCCTCCGCAGTTGGGGCAATCCGGATCACCCAACAGATCCGCAGATCCGTTAGGCGTCCCAGAAGTCTGCGAACTGGCCCTGCTGGTATCGTCGACGGGCTCTTTCGGTGTCTCCTCGATCTTCTCGCTCACGTTTCCCAGTCTCCATCCAGTCTTCCAAGATGGCTTCTACGTAGCGCCATTTCCGAACGTTGTTTTCCACCGCGATTTGAATGGCGTCGGTGATCCAATCCTCGCGATAGGTCTTCTCAGCATCCCGCAGTCGATCGGCGATCATCGGAGTTAACGGTCCGATATTCTTCTCGTAAAGATTGAATATATTTGGACGTTCCAGCCGAAGCTCAAGTGGTGCATTAGAATCCCCGCTCGGCCTCCACTCTCCAGCTTCAATGGCGGCGACTGCCGCGCGCCCATTGGGTCCGTTCATGAAGTAAAAGCTTTGTGAGTCACCCCCCATTTCCAGCATTGCGTTGAGCAGGGTGCCTCGGGCAACGCAGCGCTCCAGCGCATCGTCCAGTGCCTCCGCGCCGCCAGGCAGCCCTTCCATAAGCAGGCTGTCTTTTGCTAATTCGTCCCGGCGAAGATACGGGAAATCGCCCTCGGCACGCGAAAGGTACCAGAAGGAATAAAGCGTGATCTTGAGTTCTGCTAGATGATCGATGCTGGGCAGCAATTCGCTGAAGAAGGGATTTGGGATGGCCGTCAGGCGGGTTCTGCCCGCCGGAAAACCATTGAAGGTACTCATATTTCGGGGGTGGGTTCGGCCGCCCGCAATCGCGGGGCGGCCGCATTTTCGAACTTCGCCAGAGATTCGCGGAAGACCAGCTCGATAGATCCAACTGGACCGTTGCGGTGCTTTGCGACCATTATCTCAGCGATGTTCTGCTTGAGCGTGTCGGTCTCATATTGGTCGGGCCGATAGATGAACATCACAATATCCGCGTCCTGTTCCAGACTGCCGGATTCACGAAGGTCCGACAGCAGCGGGTGCTTGTCGGCGCGTTGCTCGATTGCGCGTGACAGCTGTGCCGCGGCCAGTACCGGGACGTTGAGTTCACGGGCTAGTGCCTTGAGGTTTCGAGAGATATAGGAGACCTCTTGCACACGATTGTCCATGCGTGTGTCGCCGGTCATCAGCTGCAGATAGTCGATGATGATGAGATCCAGTCCAACCTCCATGTGCAGCCTGCGGCATTTGGTGCGTAACTGCAGCGGCGTGATCGAAGGGGTGTCGTCGAGATAGATATGTGTCTCTCCCAGGGCGCTTACGGCCTGGGTGAAAAGCGGCCATTCCTCGTCCTGGATCTCGCCAAGCCGCAATCGCTGGGAATTGATCCCGGTCTCCTGCGCGATCAATCGCTGAACCAGCTGCTCGTTGGACATCTCGAGCGAAAAGAGCGCGACGTGCTGTTTGTGCAGCTGGCTGGCGTTTTTAGCGGCAGAGATGCAGAAGCCTGACTTACCCTGGCCCGGTCGCCCAGCGATGATGAGCAGGTCACTTGGCTGCATTCCACCCAGCAGCCGGTCCAGATCAATGAAGCCCGTCGGCACGCCGATGGTCTCGTCCTTATGACGCGCCAGGTAGTCAATTCGGTCGTAATACTCGCTGAGCACCTGGCGAATGGGCTGAAGCTGGTGCGGAAGACGGCGCTCGCTGACGCCGAAGACTGCCTTTTCGGACTCATTGACGACGTCTTCCAGCAAGCTGTCGGATTGATATGCCAGGCGCGCGATCCGGTTGGCAGCGTCCAGGAGTCGTCGACGTGTGGCTGCTTCCTCCACCATATGGCCGTAGGCTTCGGCGTGGATTGATGAGGGTACGTTGTTGATGAGCCCCGTCAGGTAGGCATGGCCACCGACCTCCACCAGCCGACCCTGGCTATCAAGTTCTTCACCAACTGTCAGCAGATCGATCGGCTGACGGTGTTCCTGCAGGCGGGTGAACGCCTCCCAGATCCACTGGTTGCGATGCAGGAAAAAATCTTCTGGGGAGAGGAAGTGGGCCAGGTCGTAGTAGACCTCCGTATTGACGAGTACTGAGCCCAACACGGCCTCCTCCGCCTCTCGATTGTGAGGAACGGATTGGCCCTGGTTTGAATTCGTCGATTGGTCTGCCATCTCGCTAACCTGAAAACTGGCGGGAATACACGCCGTTTGAAGCGTTGCCTAGGTTGGGAATGCGCATTCGCGCGGCCGGAAGGAGGTCAGTGCGGTGTGGCCTATTCCTCTGAATTTCCCCCTGGAGTTTCCAGGTCGTCCAGATCGAGCGACTCGACAAAGTCCTTGAAAACCTCCAGCCGCTCTTCTCCACCTTCCCCAAGGTCCTCCGATTCTAGCTCATCCTCCGGGACGGAGGCGGCTTCCTGCATGACGTCTTCAGAAACAAATATTGGGACGTGGGCCCGAACGGAAAGCGCCAGCGCATCGGAGGGACGGGAGTCGATCTCCATCTCTTGCCCGTTCACAGTCATGACGATACGTGCGAAAAAGACGTCGTCCTTGAGCTCGGTAATGTCAATCTGCTGTATTTCGGCGCCAAGGGTCTGCAGGACATTGCGCAGTAGATCATGCGTCAGCGGACGCGAGACCTCCAGTTGCTGCAGGCTCACGGTAATGGCTTCTGCTTCATATGGGCCAATCCAAATCGGGAGGAATCGATCCGAATCGACGTCCTTCAAAATCACGATTCGGTGCTGCGACATCAGGCTGACTCGAATGCTATCGATTGTTACTTCGACCATCACCGGTGCTCAAAAGGTAGGCCATTCTAACATACGGTCTTTTCGGCATTTTACGGGGCAGAGCCGCCAAAACTCGGTCGGAGTGGGACGGTGTGCAGCGTTCACGAGAGGCGCTCGGCGCATCAAACACTAGGCCAGGGCGACCGCGATTTTGGCTGCAACCTTAGCATTGTTGCGCAGGAGCGCGAGGTTCGCCCCCAAGGATTTTCCGCCGGTGTACTCGGACATCCGTGACAGTAAGAACGGCGTCAGCGCGGCGCCGCTCACGTTGCGCGCCTCCGTTTCTGCCTGCCGTAAAGCTTCCTGCAGCTCTTCAAGCGGTATGGCGTCCGACTCAGGGCATGGAACTCCAATCAGCAGGCCACCAGCCGACGGCAGCTCCCAGTGGGCTCGCAAAATACGGGTCATCTCGGCAGGCGAATCGGCGCGGGCGCTGACTGGCAGACCACTATTCTTACTGTAAAAGCCGGGGAATTCCTCGGTCTGGTACCCGATCACCGGAACGCCGGCTGTTTCCAGCCATTCGATCGTGCGGGGCAGATCCAGGATCGACTTGGCGCCGGAACACACGACCGCAACCCGAGTTTGAGCCAGCTCGGGCAGATCCGCAGACACATCCATTCCGCCTCCGCGGTGAACGCCTCCGATCCCTCCTGTCGCAAAGATCGGGACACCTGCCGCCCTGGCTATGATCATCGCCCCCGCTACCGTGGTGCCTCCCGATCGGCCGGCCGCCCTCGACCAACCGAAGTCACGGCGGCTGATCTTGACCGCTTGCTCGTCGAGCGAGAGCTGTTCCAGCTCTTCGGGCGCCAATCCAAGCTTCGCAACACCGTCCAGCACCGCAGCGATTGCTGGAACTGCGGCTGCTTTTCGGACCTCAGCCTCCATTCGGCGTGCAAGTTCCAGATTGATGGGGCGTGGTAGGCCGTGCGTGATCACCGCCGATTCGAGTGCCACGATGGGGCGACCGTCCGCCAGTGCGCTCCGGACTTCCGGGTGGATCTGCAGCCAGCTCGAGTCGGGATCAGTCACTAGGAGGATGCCATCATTTACGTGCGCGGTCCCATTCTTCGCCTGGTCTGCGAGGTGTTCCCTGAATGTGTTTTCGAGAGATCAACGAGAAGGGGTACGCTCCGTCAGTATCTCCAATTGCGACAGAGTCTCTTGGAGCCGGTCCGGCAGGTCGAAACTGCCTGGATCCAGCCTTTGGGCAGCCTCGACGCGGCCCCGGAGATCAATCAGCCTGCGCCGCAGCCGATCCAGCAGCTCGTGGCACTGATAACGGTCCGAGTGATTCCATGCGGCGATCAGTTCGAGTATCACTTCTCGCTGAAGGGCGAACTCTCGAAGCTGACATTGGCGGTCGAGGTGCTCCGAGGAGCGAAGTCGGCGCGCCCGGGATTCGTCCCTCGCCACTCCAGTCAACGTCTGGCCTGCGGCGATCTCCAAATCTGAAGAGGGGATCTGATCGTCCCGTACTTCCCAGGTGCCCACCCCCACCCAGACCAGTTCCAGACCCAGGTCCCGGAGCCGCTGTTTTCTTTCATGAGTGTGGAAGCTGGCGGTGAGCTCGCGGCGCGGAATATGGAAGTTCTGAGCATCGTCGCCCGGTAGCGCCAAGAACTCTTCGAGCGTGCGGGCCGCGACGTAGCTCTTAAGCTCATGCACAGCTATGGTTGGCAGTGTTTCGGTCCAGCGCGGCAAACCCGCCTCATCCGCTATTCCACCGTAAGCCAGGGTCAGCATGCTTCTGGGATCTGCTTGATAAGTGCCGTCGTCATTCCGACGGTACGAACTAAATGCGCGGAAGACGACCTGGACATCTCGAGCATGAACGACGATTCCGTCCTTCGTGACGGCGCGAATCTCGTCGAGCTCTCTGAGTTGATCCCTTAGGTCAATCACATCCCGCAGGCGCTCAAAGCCTTGGACAAAGTAATGCGAATGACCTGCGCTGGGACCATAGATCCGAGGCTGACCCTCCATGGTCTCGAACACTGCTGCGAATCCCAGATGCAGCTTCAGGTAGCCTGGTCCGCCGATACGCAGCAAGGGATTCTGTTGATCCAGGTTTGCTACATCGCCAGCATCGATCGTCAGAAGTGGATATCGGATTCCCAACACAGTACCCAATAGATAGCGGTAGGCGATGCTCGTCGATTCAAGCTCAAATAGATCGGCCAGATAGCGAGCCCCAAGGTGAAATGACAGCAAGATGGCGAGAAGGACGGGAAGCACGAAGATGAGAACCTGCGGGCTCAAGAAGGAGGTGACGACATCCAGAATCACTGCAACCAAGACAGGCAAGTCGGCCAAACTTTGCTCGGGGATTAGTGGGGGGAAATTCCCGATCAATGCTACGGCAAACCAGTAGAGGCCGAAACCTGCCAACAAAGTGATCAGTCGCAGCCGACTCCCGACCCGGCCGCGATCCAAGATGAGATTCAGGGGCGAGAACCGTGGACCATCACCCACGCGAGCATTAGCCACGTGGCTCATCGCTTGCCCTCGGGTTCCAGGCACTCCGAATCCCGCGCCTTGACCTGCTCGAGCACATCGCGCATCTGAACGGAGAGCGAGGACAGTCGTGGCACCTCCGCACAAAGCCGGGCGGCGTCCTCAAAGATTAGGATGATTGCATCTCGCTGCGAGAGCGAGTGATCCAGATTGAGCTGCTGGGTCATCTTGTGCGTCAATCGCTCGATGAGCATGATGCTGGCTTTGGCCTCCCCTCGTATGCCGGACTCGCGCTCCATCTCAATCGCCTCGTCAAGTTGTTTTCGGACCGGACCGGCCCACGCATCGAACCACGCCTGCAGCTGCTCGGCCTGAATCTCGCCCGGAATCTGCAGCTCCGAGATTGAGACATCCAGAACCCGGATCCCCCGTTCCTTGATGAGCCTCAAGTCCGATTCGCTTGTTTCTTGGGTAAGGCGGGCGAGGATGGCAGCCTCTATTCCAGCCAGGACGCTCGAATGGTCTGCCAAGAATTCGTCCAGATTTCGATCCTTGACTTCGTCTCGCCAGAGCTCGACCACCAATCGAAGTGGGATTTCGCTCCACGACCAATCCTGGTCGCCGGATACCATCTTCCCGTAGGCGGCGGCTTGCAATGCTCCAATGGAGGGGACGATGGGAGGCGCATCGGCCACGTCGCTGCTTTCCACAGAGGTCCGACGTTCTAAGACGAACGAGATCGAGAGTGAAGCGGAAACCGGGATCCCATCCAGGGTGAGCGCCATCGCGCTCACCTCATCCGCCGTGGCAGGCGAGCCCGTTGGCGGAGTTGAGCCAGCGAGCGACCGCCTTTGACGGCGAAGATCAAACCCCTCCGCAAGCCATTCGCCGGGCTCAGTGAAGGCGAGCCCCCCCGGCCCGACGATGCGGGTCATCGCGGTATCTGTACGGAGCAGCGTGGCACTCAGATGATCCACCCAGATTACGCCCGCACCTCGCAGCGCCCTTTCATCTTCTCCCGCCTGCGGCTTGCCTTCGCGAACGAACGTGACGGTGCCACGCTCCCCAAGCAGATAATTCAGCAGCCGTCCGAAGACCGACCTGCGGCCGTTTCGGTCGCGAACCGGCAAGACAAATTGGGAGATCAGGGCTAGAGTGGGAAGAAACGCAATGAGCGCGATAAGAGTGCTGCCGCTGGTCAGCCTGAAAGCTTCTCCAGCGCTGCTGGCAACGCTGATCAACAATACGAGGTAGGAGAGCGCGGCTAGGAAAACGACAATTCCTAAACGCGATCCCCTCCGGCGGAAACGCGCCCTACGATTCATCGAGCGGGGATTTTAGCTCAATCGATGAGGTG
>JBGMQN010000112.1:3680-9439 GCA_048054495.1 Anaerolineales bacterium | reverse complement strand
TGGACTCACGAATTAAGTGTCTAGGGCTTAGCCACCATACGGCGGATATAGGCTTGCGAGAGAAGCTTGCCTTCGCCGAAGACGGATTCATCGATTCTTTTGGCAACGCCCAAAGCGACGAACCGATCCGCGAGCTGATCGTGTTGTCCACCTGCAACCGGGTGGAGTTCTATTGCGTCGCCAACGATCCGTCGATCGAGAGCCTGGAGCAGCTCATCCGCCGGCACAGTGAACTCTCCAAGGCGGAGATCGCCTCTTCCATGTACCACCTGGTCGATATGCAGGCCGCAAGCCACCTCTTCAGAGTAGCCGCGGGCCTGGATTCGATGGTGTTGGGAGAGGCGCAGATTCTCGGGCAGGTCACCCGCGCCTACGAGAAAGCCCAGCGTGCAGGTACCACGGGGAAGATCCTTTCCCGGCTGTTCCTCATGGCTATTCATGGCGGCAAACGCGTCAGGACAGAGACCGCGCTGGGCAAAAACCCGGTGTCGATCTCTTCGATCGCCGTCCAGTTGGTGATGAAAAGCCTGCCGGATCTCAAGCGCGCCCAGATCGTTCTCCTGGGCGCTGGAGAAATGGCTGAATTGGCCATCGAGGCCTTGCGCAAACGCGGTGCGGATAAGTTTCACATCGTCAGCCGTTCGCTCGCCAGCGCCTGCAAGCTCGCGGAAGGATGGCAGGGGAAGGCAAGCTCGATCGATCAGCTCTCGGAAGTGATCCGTGGCGCGGATGTCGTGATCACCTCATCAAGCGCCCCTCACACCTTGATCGATCGCGAAATGGTCGATCAAGCGATGCGATCTCGATCCCATCGCCCCCTGACCATCATCGACATCGCTGTCCCTCGAGATGTGGACCCGGAAGTGGGAGACCTCGCCAACGTTCATTTGTACGACATCGACACCCTCAACCGGGATTTGGATGAAGGGCTCCGAGCGCGCCGGAGAGAGGTCCCCAAGGTGGAAGCGATCCTGGCGCAGGAGTATGGCGAGTTCAAGGCATTCATTGACTCATTGACCGTGGTGCCTCTCATCGTTGAACTGCGGGGGCATGCGGAAAACATACGACAGCAAGAGCTGGAAAAAACTCTTCGCCGGCTCGGGGATCTTTCGGAGCGACAGGAGCAGATGATCGCCGCCCTTTCGCACTCCATCGTTCAGAAAATCCTTCATAAGCCCACGGCCTGCCTGCGCCATGCATCCGGCAGCGACGAAGCGGAACGCTATATCCAGGCCGCCAGGGCGCTATTTGGCCTGGAACCGGCTTCACACCCGAATGAGTCACCACAGATAGACGATACATGCCGAGGCTGAGATTCGCGACCCGTCCTTCCAAGCTTGCCCGCTGGCAATCGCGCTCCATCCAGAATGCCTTGCAGCAGGCATGGCCGGGACTGCGATGCACGGAAACGGTCATCCGCACGGAAGGAGACCGGGTGTTGGACCGCCCACTGCCGGAAATTGGGGGGAAAGGCCTGTTCACTCAGGAACTCGAGAATGAACTGCTCCGCGGAGGAGTGGATGCTGCTGTCCACTCGCTCAAGGATCTTCCAGTCCAGCTCCCTGCCGGCCTGGTCGTGGGCTTGATCCCCACGCGGGCGGAAGCATCAGACGTCTTGATCTCTCCAAGGGGATGGACGCTGGAAAGTCTGCCGGCGGGCGCGATCATCGGCACTTCCAGTGTGCGTCGCCAGGCGCAGCTGCTCGCTTTTCGTCGTGATCTTCAGGTTCGAGCGCTGAGGGGAAACGTGGATACGCGCGTTCGGAAAGTCCTGGAAGGCCAGTACGATGCCATTATCCTGGCGCATGCCGGCCTCGCTCGCCTGAGTCTCCATGAACACATCACGCAAGTCATTCCACTGGAAATCATGCTCCCCGCACCCGGCCAGGGGGCACTGGCTGTGCAGTGCCGAGCTCAGGATGCTGATAGCCAGCGCTATCTGTCTGCGCTCGAAGATCCCGGGACACGCGGTGCGGTTGAGGCGGAGAGAGCGTTTCTAACGGCCTTGGGAGGCGGGTGTTCCCTGCCGGTCGGCGCCTACGCCCAGAAGCACAAGGACGCGTGGCGCATGCGGGCTGTGGTGGCCTCACCGGATGGGGAACAAATCAGGCGCGTGCAGCGGGTCGGTGAAGATCCACTTCTGCTGGCAGAGGAACTGGCTCGCGAGGCGATCGCAGATGGGGCGATGCAGGTGCTGCATGGGTGATCTACACGGAAAGCGCGTGGTCGTAACGCGACCACGACAGCAAGCCGGCGAGTTTGCAGCTCGGCTGCGAAGACGCGGCGCAATTCCCCTGTGTTACCCGGTGATTGAGATCGCGCCTCTGGCGGACACCGCTGAGCTCGACGAGGCGCTCCTGCAATTGGAGAGCTACGATTGGTTTGTGCTGACGAGCGTAAACGGCGTGGAAGCTGTTTGGGATCGCTTCGCTTCGCTAAACATAGAGCCCGAACTGGGGAGCGCGAGAGTGGCGGCCATCGGTCCGAGGACCGCGGAGGCACTGGAGAAGCATGGCGTCCAGCCCGATTTTGTGCCGACCGAATACACCGCCGAAGCGATTTTGCCGGGACTGGGCAACCTGACCGGGCGGAGAGTGCTGCTTACCCGCGCAGACATCGCTCGGCCGGCGTTGGCCCGGGCGATTCACGATCAAGGCGGAGCAGCCGTAGATATCCCTGCCTACCGAACCCTTCCTGCACAGCCGGAGGAAGGGCTGGATCAGATCAGGAGCGGAGTGGATATCCTCACCTTCACCAGCTCATCGACGGTGCATAACTTCGTGCGTCTGACGCAGGCTGCGGGTCTTGATACACGTGCTCTGCCGGAAAATCCCCTGGTCGCGTGTATCGGGCCGATCACCGCCGCCACAGCAGAAGGGTACGGATTGTCGGTAGATATTGTGGCCGAGACCTACACCACGGACGGATTGCTGGCGGCGCTCGATGATTTCGATTTCTCTACTAAGGCGGAGTCCCCATGAGCACACCTATCGCTGCCGAACGCCGGTTTCCCCATGCGAGAGCTCGCCGATTGCGCATCAACCCCACGATGCGTGCCATGGTGCGCGAGACCCGGCTGTCCCCGACAGATCTTATCTATCCCCTTTTCGTGCGGCATGGGAAGAAGCTTCGTGTGCCCATCCCCTCCATGCCGGGGATCCATCAATGGTCTGTGGATAACTTGAGCACAGAAGCGGAGGCGATCGCAGAGCTCGGCATCCCGGCCGTGATCCTGTTCGGCATCCCCGAGGCGAAAGATCCGCTCGGCAAAGAGAACTTCGACCCGCAGGGCATCGTGCAGCAGGCGATAGCGGCCATCAAGCATGCGGTCCCGGAATTGATCGTCATCTCCGATGTTTGCATGTGTGAGTACACGGATCATGGGCACTGCGGCATGCTCAACACGGGAGGGCAACCGCCGCACCCCAATCTGCCGCAAGATTACGTGCTGAACGATGAGACCCTGGACGTGATCAGCAAAGTTGCCGTTTCCCATTCGCAAGCCGGCGCCGATATGGTTGCGCCAAGCGGGATGATGGATGGGATGGTGGCTGCCGTTCGGCGCGGGCTGGATGAGGCGGAGTACGAACACATCCCGATCCTCTCCTATACGGTGAAATATGCCTCTTCCTTCTATGGGCCGTTCCGGGATGCGGCCGAATCGCCGCCCATGTTTGGTGACCGCAAATCGCACCAGATGGATCCCGCCAATGTCCGTGAGGCCGTGCGGGAGGCGGCATTGGATATCGGGGAGGGCGCTGACATGCTTATGGTCAAGCCCGCACTGCCCTACCTCGATGTAATCCACACGCTCCATCAGGTCTACCCGGAGATGCCGCTGGCGGCTTACAACGTAAGCGGGGAATACGCCATGTTGAAGGCGGCGGCGGAAAAGGGGTGGTTGGATGAACGGGGCGCAGTATTGGAAGCCTTGACCTCGATCAAGAGAGCCGGGGCGGATTTGATCCTGACCTATCACGCCAAAGAGGCTTGTGTCTGGCTGAGACAATGATGTGTTCCCTGCCGAGGTTTGATCATGACATCACACTCCCTATCGACGAAAGCTGCTGACGAGCGAAGTTATCACGACCGGCGTATGCAGGTTGCGGACTTTGATCTAGCGCCGTTCACGATCGCGTGGGAGGTGACGCGCGCCTGCGCCTTTGCATGCGTGCATTGCCGTGCGGATGCCATCCCGCAGCGAGATCCCCTGGAGCTGAGTACCGAAGAAGGCTATCAGCTCGTCGACCGGTTTGCGGAATTTGGCAGCCCCATCCTGATCTTCACCGGCGGGGACCCCATGATGCGCCGCGATTTGTTCGATCTGATTGCCTATGCCGCCGAAAAGGGCCTGCGTTGTTCCCTGACGCCGACGGCCACGGCGCTTCCGACTCTGGAGCGGCTGCAAAAGGCGAAGGAGGCCGGGATCCGTCGGATTGCGCTCAGCCTGGATGCGCCAGACCGCAAGGTGCACGACGAATTCCGTAAGGTGGATGGATCCTGGCAGCGCACCATGGATATCTTGCACCGGGCGAAGGACACCGGATTGAGCGTGCAGGTCAACACGACCGTGACGAAATTCAATCTCGATTTGCTGCCCGATATGGTCCCGTTCATTGAGGAGGTCGGGGCCGTGCAGTGGTCGGTCTTCTTCTTGGTCCCGACGGGGCGCGCGCAGGCGAAGACCATGATCTCCCCCGAAGATCATGAACGGGTGTTCCACTGGCTGTATGAATTATCCCGGGAAGCTCCCTTCGACATCAAGGCCACGGCCGCGCCGATGTACCGGCGGGTGGCCATCGAGCGAAGGAAGCAAGAGGCCGGGGCGGGGGGCGAAGTCACCTTCCAGGGTGCCGGTTTCCAATATGCGGACGGACTGCATCGTCCACGGAAGGGCGTCAATGATGGCAACGGCTTCCTCTTTATCTCCCATATCGGCGAGATCCAACCCTCAGGCTTCCTGCCCATCACCGCAGGCCATGTTCGGGAAGATGATGTTGTGGATGTCTACCGCAACCATCCCATGTTCAAAGCCCTCCGCGATCCATCCAAGTTCAAGGGGAAATGCGGCGTATGCGAATTCCGTGATCTGTGTGGGGGTCAACGAGGGCGTGCCTATGGCCTCACCGGCGATTACCTCGAAACGGATCCTGCCTGCGTCTACACACCGGTTGGCATGAGGAATTGAGGGGGGATTTTTGCGCGTGACCCGGAACATTGAGCCGAAGTCTCGGTTCCTGCGGGCTTGTGATCGCCTGCCGGTCGATGCGACGCCGGTCTGGTTCATGCGGCAGGCGGGTCGCTACATGCCTGAGTATCGTGCAATCCGAAAGCGATACTCCTTGCTGGAGATTGTCGAACGTCCAGAAGTGGTGGCTGAAGTCACGCTTCAGCCCGTCCATGCGCACGGGGTGGATGCGGCCATACTATTCGCCGACATCCTGCTGCCGGTGGTCCCGATGGGGCTCAAGCTGGAGTTCATCCACGGCGAAGGACCCGTGATCCACAACCCGGTGCGATCCGCAGCGGCCGTCAGGCAGCTGCGCAGCCTGGACCCGGAGGGTGATCTCGGTCATGTGATGGAAGCCATCCGCTTGACCCGCGCGGAGCTTTCGGAGGATGTCCCCCTGATCGGATTCTCAGGTGCGCCATTCACGTTGGCCAGCTACATGGTGGAGGGGGGTCCTTCTCGCAACTATGTGCATGTCAAACGGATGATGTATTCGGCGCCGGAAAGCTGGCATGCGCTGATGGACAAG
>JBGMQN010000112.1:0-3580 GCA_048054495.1 Anaerolineales bacterium | reverse complement strand
CAAGGGAATCTGGATCCTGTGGCGATGTTTGCGCCGCTGCCTGAGCTGAAAGAACAGGTGATCGACGTGCTCCAGCGTGCCGGGGGGCGCCCGGGGCACATCTTCAATCTGGGGCACGGCATTTTGCAGGACACGCCTGTGGAGAGCGTCCGGGCCGTCGTTGACATGGTGCATGAGTGGACGAGCGTAAGCATATTGTCGTCGTAGGCGGCGGAATCGCCGGCCTCGCGGCAGCGTTCTATATCCATCGCTTCGCCGAAGCGCATGATTTGCCCATTTCGCTGCAGGTGCTCGAGCGGGAGCCCAGATTGGGCGGCAAGATCATCACCGAACGCGTGGATGGTTTCATCGTAGAGGGTGGCCCGGATACATTCGTCACCACGAAGCCCTGGGCGATGGTCCTTTGCCGCGAGTTGGGGATCGAGCATCGGCTGCATGGCACGAACCCGGATCTCAAGCGGACCTACATTCTGCATGATGCCCGCCTCCATCCGCTCCCAGGCGGCCTGACCATGATGATCCCGACGGAGATACGGCCCATGGTAGCTACGGGGTTGCTGTCGTGGCGGGGGAAGGCGCGTATGGCCATGGATTTCTTCCTGCCTCCTGAAGCGCAAGATCGCGATGAGAGCATAGGGGGTTTCGTGACGCGGCGCTTGGGGCGGGAGGCGTATGAACACCTTGTCGAACCGCTGATGAGCGGCATTTACGCCGGTGATGGTGATGAGCTCAGCCTGCGGGCCACGCTGCCCTATCTCCGGGATCTGGAGCAGGAACATCGGGGGCTGGTGAGGGGTGCGCTGGCCATGCGCAAAGCGCGAAGAAAGAATGGCCAATCGGCCGAGGATTCCCGCAGTTTGTTCATGACACCCAGAACCGGATTGGCTGAGATTGTCGACGCCCTGGTCGAGCGGCTGCATGATTCTGGTGTCGAGCTGCGCAAGAGTGTCGAGGTGGCCGACCTGCTCGCTGATTCCAACGGACGCCAACTGCGCCTGTCGGATGGGACAGCTCTGCATGCCGATGCGATCGTTCTGGCCACGCCGGCCTACGTCACGGCCGATCTTCTTCGGAAGCTCGACTCAAACCTGGCCTCCGAGCTTTCCAATATCGAATACGCCTCCACGGC
Organism: Anaerolineales bacterium; assembly: GCA_048054495.1. Classification (GTDB taxonomy): domain Bacteria; phylum Chloroflexota; class Anaerolineae; order Anaerolineales; family E44-bin32; genus JADFRG01. The sequence continues at coordinate 2,451 of JBGMQN010000112.1, read as the reverse complement.
TACCATCACGTTGGCCTACCGTGAGAGCGATCTATCGAGGGAGCTGGATGGGTATGGGTATGTGATCCCTCGCCGAGAAGGCCGCAAAGTCCTGGCCTGCACCTGGACCTCGTCCAAATTCCCGCATCGTGCGCCGGAGGGCCACGCGCTGTTGCGGGTCTTTGTCGGACGCGCGGGCCAGGAAGCCGAGATCTGTTGGGAGGAACCTGATCTGCTCGAGATCGCGAAGGAGGAGTTGCGCGACACCCTGGGAATTGTGAGCCGGCCCCTGTTCAGCCGGGTGCATATCTTTCATCGCGCCATGCCTCAATACAACGTCGGACACCCCGCTCGATTGAAGCGCATCGATCATGCGATGGAGAAATGGCCATGGCTTGCCCTGGCAGGCGCCGGATATCGGGGCATCGGAATTCCAGATTGTATTCACTCCGGGGAGCTAGCTGCCGCGCGAATCATCGCCCAAGCGTTCGATGGATCTCTCAGCCCGGAAGCACGCATGCCCGCTCAAGCGTAAAGGGTCGGAATGATGAAGGATCTCTCGACATCCATCCAGTTCTTCGAGCAGGCCAAGACGCTTATGCCGGGTGGGGTGAGCTCCCCGGTGCGGGCTTTCCGCGCCGTTGGGGGTCAGCCCCTGTTCATTGACCGCGGTGAGGGCCCCTACATCTATGATGTGGACGGCAACCGGTATATCGACTATGTGCTCTCGTGGGGACCGCTGATCCTGGGGCATGCTCATCCGGCGGTTGTTGCCGCTCTCCAGGAGGCTATCGCGCGTGGAACGAGTTTCGGTGCGCCAAGTCCGCTCGAGATCGAGCTTGCCAGGCTCATTCAGAGCTTCATGCCCAGTCTCGAATTGCTTCGCTTCGTGAACTCCGGAACCGAGGCCACGATGAGCGCAATTCGGCTCGCGCGCGCTTTCACCCATCGGAATAAGATCATCAAATTCGAAGGTTGCTATCATGGGCACGCCGATCTGCTGCTGGTGCAGGCCGGATCGGGCGTAGCCACCCTGGGATTGCCTGACTCCCCGGGAGTCCCGCCAGCCACGGTCGAGGATACGCTTGTCGCCCGTTTCAACGATCTTGAGCGGGTTGCCGATTGTTTCAACGCGTATCCTGGAGAGATTGCGGCCGTGATCGTCGAGCCGGTGGCGGGAAACATGGGTGTCATCCCGCCGGTCGAGGGTTTTCTGGATGGGCTGCGCGAATGGTGCGATGCCCAGGGCACCCTGCTCATCTTCGATGAGGTGATGACCGGCTTTCGTGTGCACCGGGGCGGTGCCCAAGCGCTGTATGCCATCCAACCGGATCTAACGACCCTCGGGAAGGTGATCGGCGGCGGTCTACCGGTTGGCGCTTATGGTGGCCGAAGAGAGATCATGGAGATGGTCGCTCCAAGTGGTGATGTGTACCAGGCCGGAACGCTTTCGGGAAATCCGTTGGCGATGACCGCCGGAATCGCCACGCTTGTGCAGCTTCAGGATGCGGAGGTTTGGGAAACCCTGGAGCGGAGTGCTGCACGCCTGGTGGAGGGGATTCGGGCTGCGGCGAACACGGCGAGCATCCCTGTTTTCCAAACGCGGGTCGGCACCATGTTTTCGACCTTCTTCACGGCCACGACGGTCCGAGATTGGTCGTCGGTACAGGCGTGCGATCTGGGACGATTCTCAGCCTATTTCCAGGCGATGCTTTCGCATGGCGTGTACCTTGCTCCATCCCAATTTGAGGCCGGATTCGTGTCCACCGCGCACGATGAAAGCACGATCGCGCAGACCATCGATGCGGCGCGTGCGGCGTTTAATGTTTGACCTGGGGGTAACATTGGACCAGCGGATGGCAATTCAGATCGAAAGTTTGGAGAGCTCTCCATAATGTCGGAATGGCTGGGGTTGTCTGAGACGGCTAAGATGTTGGGGGTACATCCCAACACCGTGCGGAAATGGGCTGATCTGGGTCGGATACCGGTCCACCGCACGGAAGGGAATCATCGCCGTTTTCGCCGGGAGGACATCGAGCTCTGGCTGGAGTCCCAACGGGGCGGCGGATCGGCAGATGCCAATCTCGTTGCTCAACGCGCGCTCTGGCATACTCGCTTCCACATCAGTGAAGGGGAACTCGAAAAAGAGGCCTGGTATCAGAAGATCGATGCTCGCGGGCGAGAGAAGTACAGCAAAGGCGGACAGGAGACCTTGCGTGGCTTGGAGAACTATCTGACGAACCACGATGCCACGTCTCGAGAGGAAGTCATCAATATCGGCAAGAATTATGCTTTCTGGGCTTTCAGAAATGGACTGAGCAGCGCGGATGCGACGCGGGCTTTCATTTTCTTTCGCGGCTTGCTGCTGAAATCCATGCTGGAGGTCTATGAACACACTGCGATTCGGCCCCCGCAGGCCTGGGTGGAGATGTTCCGAAAGATCAACGAGTTCTCGGACCAGGTGATTGGGAC
>JBGMQN010000119.1:3641-27035 GCA_048054495.1 Anaerolineales bacterium | reverse complement strand
AGCCGCGTTCCCGCAGGAGCAGGATCATCGAACAGCCCCCAGGCTTCCAGTTCCTCCCTCGGCGGGGACTCGCTGCCCCACTTGCGGCTCGGGTGCCAGCCGAAGCTGGCGGCGAGCTCGGCCAGAAACTCGGCATACTTGAACGGCGCTGTAACCGCGTCGATGACCGGGACGCCCAGCTCATTCTGCATCTGCCGATTGAAGCCGTACTCGGCCGTGCAGCCGAGAATGAGAACCTCTGCGCCGTCCTGTTCGACTGCCCTTCGTCCTGCTGTGAGCAGACGATCGCATGTTAGGTCGTGGTCGGTCTGAAAATCATGAACGCCCAGTCCCATCGGAAGCATCGAGACCATGGCCCGCTCATGTCCGTACAAATGAACGTTCTCCCTCATTTTGGGAATCCACTTGCGCCGGCCAACGAGCACCGAGAACGTGTTCCCTAGATTGCTGGCGATGGCGGTGGCGGACTGGCACGGGGCGGTGACGATGGCTTGCCCTGAAACCTCGCGTGCCTCGCGCAGACCCACATCGTAAAAGCAGCCGATGACAATCGCGTCGTACTCCTTGCCAGCTTCGTAGGCGATGCGAATGATATCGCCCACGACCAGTCCTTCGTAAGCATGATACTCCAGGTGCTTTGGCCGATCTTCTGGGAGCGCGACCACATCCACTGTCGTTTCGGCGCGCTTGGCCGAATTCAGGATCTCGAGCATGTCCCCGCTGAACATATCGGTCCCGACCGGATCGATCCATAGGATGCGCATCTCTCTCACTCCTTCGGCGAAAGTCGGCCCTGCCTCGTGGGAACTAGAGGTCGGACCTTGCTTTGGCCGCTATGGTGGAAACCGGCTATTGCGCTCGAGCACGGACCACCTTCTCGATGACACCCCTAAACGGGTCCCCTGTTGTGATGGTCATCCACCCCATACTTCTCGAAAGACGCGCATGAAGTTGGCTCCAAGGACTTTCTCAATCTCGTCTTTCGAAAGGCCACGGGACAGCAGCTTGGCCGTGAATTCTGGTAGTTTCTCGATCCCGTCGCAGTCAGGAATCCATCGATCCAGAATAGCCGGGTCGTCATCCGTGTCTTCGAAAGCCTTCTTAGCCAGATCGCGCAACGAATCTTCGAGGAAGTCCGGCCCAATGCCGACATGTTCGATCCCAGTCGTTTCGGCGATGTGTGAAAGATGATCGACCAACCTGTCCAGCGAAGGATCATCGTCATCCACGAAGTCGGCATAGAAGTTCAAGCCCACAACGCCTCCGCTCTCGGCTATGGCTCGCAGCTGGTCATCCGCCAGGTTGCGCGGATGATCAAAGACCGCGCGAGCGTTGCTGTGCGAAGCAATGAATGGCCCTTGACTGAGCCTGGCCACGTCCCAGAAACCCGGGTCTGCCAAATGGCTGACATCACAAATCACATGATGCTCGTAAATCTCGTTGAGCGCGATCTTGCCCGCTTCGGACAACCCGCCTGAACTTTCGGCTCCGTATGTGCCATCCGCGAACTCATTCCGGCGGTTCCATGTGAAAGAGACCATGCGCACTCCCAGGTGGTACATGGCTCGCAGCATTGCCGGATCGCCACTGAGACCGTCGCAGCCCTCCAGCGCCAACACGCCTGCGATCTTGCCGTCCGCGAGCGCCTCGTCTATCTCGCGCATGCTGGTCGCCAAGCGCATCCCATCGCTATCATCCTCCAGGTCGCTCAAGATGGCTTCTGCTGCTTCGATGACCTTACGCAGGCCGAGCTCCGGCAGGAATCGATCCTCAATAAATAGCGGTAATACCTGCACGTTCACCCCACCCGCGCGCAGACGATCGCCCCAGTGTCCAGACAAGACGCCTTTTTGCCCGAGTTTGCGGCGGTGCACGACGTCGATGGCGATATCGTGATGGGTATCGACGATCACCAGCTCTTGGTTTAGCGATTGTGCTAATTCGGTGTTGCTCAAGTAATTGCTCCACTAGGCAAATGGCCAAGCCGCCTCACGGCCGACAGCATAGGTTTCGACAGGCGTCATAAGGGCAATTGAACGATGAGCTCGCCGTATTCGCCGACCGTCATGACGTCGCCCCCATGGATTACTGTGGTAGAACTCGGCTCTTCGACGATGGCAGGCCCCTCAATGCGGTCGCCACTCAACAGCCGGCCTCGATCGTAGACTGAGTAGCTTAGATGTTCCCCGGAGTCATACCGATATACGGGGCGACTACCTTTGCGGGCACCCTTCACGTCGCCGGATCCGTTCCCGATCTTGGGCAAGTCAGGGCGAGGCAGCAATCCCAGCCCACGCAAGCGCAGGGTCACGATTTCAACTGGATCTTCGAGCATGCTGTGACCGTATTGCCTTTCGTGCGCCGTGTTGAATTCCTCCACAATTCCTGACACCTGGCCTGGTTCGAGCTTGTGCCCTGGCATAGGAATGTTCACCGTGTGCTCCTGTCCCTGATAACGCATTTCGGCTGAGGGCAGGAATGCGCGATGTTTCTTGTCAAATCCATCTTCAGCCAGGGCTTCCTCACAACTTGACATGAGGCCGGCGTAAATCTCGTTCACTGTCGAAATATCCACATCTTCCAAGCCCACTACATGCGTCTGGGCGAAGTCATGCACGATGTCTACCATCAGCATACCCAGCGCAGAGAAGTTTGCAGGCCCCGGCGGCACGATGACGCGTGGGATGCCGAGCTCACGGGCTACGCTGGCCCCGACGAAGGCCCCGCCGCCGCCGAAGGCAAGAATAGAGAATTCTTTGGGGTGATAGCCGCGCTCGATTGAGATCACCCTCACTGCGCCCGCGATTTTCGCTTCACTGATCCGCACGATGCCTGATGCGGCTTCATGCAGGGACATCTTGATTCTCTTGGCAAGCTTGCCAATTGACTGCTCAGCCAGCGTCGCATCGATCTTGATCTCTCCTCCCAGGAAATTGTCCGGGTCGAGATATCCAATGGTTATGGCGGCATCTGTGAACGTGGCATGCTCTCCACCTTTGTCGTAGCAAGCCGGCCCAGGCACCGCTCCAGCGCTGTCGGGGCCGACCTGAAGGTGCCCTCCCTCGCTAATCCAAGCGATGCTTCCTCCACCAGCGCCAATGGTGTGAATATCAATGGTGGGGATGGAGATCGGTAAGGTCTGAAAGTATTGCTCGTTCTCGACCGTCACCTGCCCGTCCGCGACCAAGGATACGTCGAGGCTGGTCCCGCCCATGTCGAGCGTGATCAGATTCTCATGGCCAATGAGTTTGCTCAGATGCGCCCCACCAATTACCCCGCCGGCAGGACCGGAAAGCACCAGGTGCACGGGCTGCTCCTTGGCCGTCTCGAGTGTCATCGCCCCGCCGCCCGAGCGTGTCATCAGGAAACGTCCAGCAAACCCCTCACGGCGCAACTCCTTATCCAGCTTCTCGAGATATGATCGTGTAGCCGGTTTGACGTAAGCATCGATGACGGTCGTGCTCGTGCGCTCATACTCCCGGTACTCCCGGCTCAGATTGTGCGAAAGCGTGACTGAGACTCCCGGGCATTCCTGGCTCAAGACTTCCGCCATCGCAAGTTCATGGTTTGGATTGGCGTAGCTGTGCAGCAAACACACAGCCACGGACTCGATATCTTGTTCCCGGAGACGGCGCGCCACCTCGGAAGCGCTGGCCTTGTCAAACGGCGTAAGGACGTTGCCTTGATAATCCATCCGTTCATTGACTTCGAAAGTCAAATAACGTGGCACTAACGACTCGGGTTTGCGATACTTGAAATCGTACATGGGTTCGCGGGAGGTTCGAGCGAGAAGATAAACGTCTCGGAAACCTTTCGTGGTTACGATAGCTACTCGAGCACCGGTGCGGGTCAGTAGCGCGTTGATGCCCAATGTGGTTCCGTGCACGAAATAGTCGATCTTATCGATCTCAGCATCGGCCTTGGCAAAGGCTGCAAGCACACCGTCGGCCGGATTTTGAGGCGTGGTTTCGACCTTCTCGAGTCGTAAGCTGCCTGTTTCTTCGTCCAGGAGGATCACGTCCGTGAAGGTCCCACCGATATCAACAGAAATACGCATCATCTATCTCCCATGGATGGGCTGAGCTAGGGCGATTAATGAGCTAGGCTCACTTCCCCCGGATGGCCGCTGTGGTTTTGGCATCGATGGTCATCGTCTTCGGATCGATCACGACACCGTAGTCGTCCTTGGCGCTGGCTAAAGAAACAAAATCGTTCCTCACGTCCTCCAGGACTTTCTCTGGATCGCGTTTGAAGGGGTCGCCCCAACCCCCTCCTCCGCCAGAGTTGTTGACGATTACGTCCTCTGCCGCCATGGGATATGAGATCGCGCCGGTGATTTCCTCTTTTTCGGTTCCAGGCCACACAATTACGTGGCCGTTCTCCCCGTCCTTGCCACCGGCCATTCCCCAAGGCTTGGTCTTGGTTTTCTTGACCAGAGTCAGTACGGATGAAGGGGCCAAAAAGTGGTATGTGCGTGTGATGCCTAACCCGCCGCGGTGTTCGCCGGGGCCGCCCGAGTCCTGACGAAGGTAGTAGTTTTCTACGATCCAGGGAGCCTTCATCTCCAGCACCTCCACAGGATTGTTACGACAGCCTGGCTCCGTGAGGTGCATGATGCCGTCCTCCCCGTCGCCGTGTGCGTGGCCGCCGAAGCCAACCCCTTCGTTGGTGGCCTCCACCCAGGATCTGCCGGTCCTGGGGTGGACTCCGATGCCCATCACATCAAAGACATCTCCTCCTGAGCAGGCAGGGACTATATCCGGCAAACCCTGGGCCAGCGCCTTGAGGATAACTTCTGGAGCGAGTAGGGAGGCCCAGATTGTGAACGTTGGGGCAGGCGGAATGGCATGCATCATCTCACCCTCGGGAGCGATCACCTTTAAGGGCCGGAAGTTGCCCGCGTTCGCGGGAGTGTCGGGGGTCGTGACTCCCTTGAAGGCCAAACCGCTCACGCCGAGTGTGCAGCCCAGTGGCAAGTTCATTGGGCCCACAGTCGCGGGTTGCGAGCCCGTCCAGTCGACGATCATCTCCTCGCCGGTGAGCGTGACCTCGACCTTGAGCTTCAGCATGGTGTCCTTATCAATGCCGTCGTCGTCGAGCCAATCCTCTGCAGACCAGGTTCCCTTTGGCAGCTCAGCCAGGCGCGCACGAGCAATGCGTTCACCATGGTCGAGGATCTCCTCGATAGCCTGCTCATAGGTGTCCAGGCCGAACTTCTCGACCAGTTCTTTCACACGGCGCTCGCCCGTTCGGCAGGCGGAGATCTGCGCGTTCATGTCGCCGATTACTCGGTTCGGGAGCCGGTTATTGAATCGGATGATGTTCAGCAACTCCTGATTTAGGACGCCCTGCTTATAGATTTTTGCGGCAGGCAACAGCAGGCCCTCCTGGTAAACGCTGGTTGTGTCCAGACAGTAGCCTGGATCCTTCTGTCCCAAATCCAGCCAGTGCTGTTTGATGGCGGTGTATCCGATGAGCCGCTCTTCGTGGAAGATTGGCGAGACGGCCAGGACGTCCAGCGGATGGGCGGAACTCCAATATGGATAGCTGGTGAGAACGATGTCTCCTGGATCGATGTTACCTTCTCCCAGGAATTCCATCGTCTTCATCAGGCCGTAATCGTTGCCGCGCGTGAAGATGGCCAACCCGGGCGATTCCGCCAGCAGGCGGAACTGGGTGTCATAGATTCCTAGCCCAAAATCGCGGATCTCGTAGATGATCGTGTTATACGAGGTGCGCATCAAGTTGCGCTCCATCTCCTTAGCCGCAGAAAGCAGGTAGTTGTGAATTACTTCGACTGTGATTTGATCTATCTTGCTCACCTAACTCCCTCCGCTCATGATGCCTTTCAGGCCTTAACGATTAGGTCGTGGTCCAGCCCGGTTAGGCGGCGACATCCATCCTCGGCGACCAGGACGACCTCTTCGATGCGTACGCAGAACTTGCCCGCCAGGTAAATCTCTGGTTCGATCCAGAAGCGCATGCCGGCTTCTCGCGGCATCTCTCTCACTCCATCGGCCTGTCCAAGCCATCCCGTTGGAAGTACCTGGGAGTGGCCGGAGCATCACCTGATGTCGGACCCCGCTACCGAGCGCGGGCCCCGGCGAGTTTCTCGACCTCCAATGTATCGGCGTTGAGAACCACTCCATAGTGCTCTTCGGCCTGATGCAGCGTCACGTAGCCATTCTTCACGTCATCCTGAACTTTGTCGGCCGGTCGCTCGAACGGATTTCCATATCCGCCGCCTGTCCCGGTGATGAGGCGGGCCACGTCGTCCTTTACCAGGTGGTATTGGGCCGCTTTGCCGAAGACTTCCGGTTCCCTGCCGTCGGCGAAGAGGATCTCGGTGTAGTTCTTTGAGCCCTGCTCTCCACCCTCCATGCCCCAGGGCAGATACTTGAACCGCCCGAACGTGCCGGTGAACCAGGCCTCGTCGGCAGTGATGCGGTAGTCACGCACCAGGCCGCGCCCGCCCCGGAATTTGCCCGCTCCGTCGTCCGTGATGTCGAAGCCGAACTGATCCACTAAAACACCGTAACGTGTTTCGCACACCTCCACCGGAATGACGTAAGTTTCACCGTCCCCGACGCAAACCAGGCCATTCTCGCCGTCTTTGCCGGCACCCGCTCCCCATCCTCCGGCCTGGGGTTCCACAAGCAGGAACAGTTCGCCGGTATCCGGATGCGGGCCTGCGACGATGGTCCCGCATACGCTCAAGAAGTGACCGGCTGGGAGACGGTCTGGAAGAACAGGCGCCATGGCCTTCCAGATCAGATCGGCTGCGTACAGCATGGTTTCCCAATAGGTGGAAACCGGCGCAGGGCGCTCGCAGGTGAAGATCGTGCCTTCGGGGCAGATGACCTCGAGCGCACGGAAGCATCCCTCGCTGGCAGGGATTCCTGGGTCGGTAAGCGCCATGAGCACCGCGCGGGCCGCAGAGTACAGGCCGGTCCGGGCGCAATTGACCGGTCCTGGCACCTGACCGTGCGAGCCGGTGAAGTCGCAGATCAAATTGTCGCCTTTGACGGTGATCTTCACCTGCACCTCGAAAGGTCCGTTACCGATCCCGTCATCATCGATGAAGTCCTTGGCCTCGTAGACCCCATCGGGCAGCTTGTTGAGCTCCTGGCGGGTCAGCGCCTCGCTGTAGTCAAGCAGAGCGTCGATTCCGCGCAGGACCAGGTCAGCTCCATATTTGTCGCACATCTCTTGGAAGCGCCGCTCCGCGATCCGCATGGAGGCCACCTGCGCGTACATGTCCCCGATACTCATGTCCGGCGTTCGCACATTGGCCCTAATGATGTCCAGCAGGCTCTGGATCGGCTCGCCCTGGTCGAACAGTTTGATGGCCGGGAATTGCAGCCCCTCTTGGTAGATCTCCGTGGAATTGGTGGTCCAACTTCCAGCGGCCATGCCGCCGACCTCAGTCCAGTGGCCTTTGTTGGCCGCGAAGGCCACGAGTTGGCCGTCATAGAAGATCGGAGCGATGATCGACACGTCGGAGAGGTGAGTCCCACCGCCGGTGTACGGGTCGTTTGTGATGTAGATGTCACCCGGTTTCAGATTCTCCGCGCCAAATTTGTCCAATATGCTGCGCACACCAAAATCGAGCGTGCCCAGGAAGAGAGTGACGCCATTCCCTTGTGTAATTAGGTTTCCTTCCGCGTCGGTGAGGCCGACCGCATAGTCCAAGACCTCGTAGATGATGGTGCTCATGCTGGTGCGCTGCATGGTCACGAACATCTCGTCACCGATCGACCTCAAGCCTTCCTTGATGATCTCGAGCGTGAAAGGATCGATTGTCTGCTTATCCTTGGCCATGTTCATCTCCTCGCTGGCTGGTCGGCCGGCTCGATGTGCAGAAACCCGTATTGGTCTCGGGTGAGCTGCTGATCGGGGAAGACGACGGTAGTCGAGGCGGGTTCTTCGATGACCGCGGGACCTGTGATGGGCTCACCAATGGGAATTGAGTGACGCTCATAGATGTCAGCCTCATGGAACCCGAGCTCGTCGAAATTCACGCGGCGGGTAGCTTTGCGGGCCTCATCGAGTTTTCCGCCGCGTCCATCCAGTTCCCTGATTTCAGGCTTCTTCACGCGCCCGAAGGCGGTGATGTGGTAGTTGACCAGTTCCACTGGAGTTTCCAGGCGAAAGGTGTAGGTCTGTTCGTGCAAGGTGTGGAAGCGATCGTTGATTCCCGGAAGCGCTTCCTCCGTGATTTTCTCGCTTGGCAACGGCACCTTGACCGTGTGTTCCTGGCCCAGATAGCGCATATCGGCGAAACGCTCAATGGCCAGGTCGCTCTTCTTGACGCCCTCGGCCATCAGTTCCTGCGTTGCCTGGGCTTCCATCTCGGTGAAAATCCGGTCCATTTCCTTCGCATTGGCCTTGTCCGTGCGGGTGATCAGGGTGCGGATGTAGTCACGTCGCAAGTCCGTCATGAGCATTCCCCAGGCGGAAAAGACTGCTGGCTCCATGGGGATGATGACCTTCTTGCAGCGCAGCTCACGCATGAGGGCTCCCGCATGCATCGCGCCCCCGCCGCCGAAGGCGATGAGCACGAAGTCACGTGGATCGTAGCCGCGCCTCACCGAGACCAATTTCAGGGCGTTAATCATGTTGGAGTCCGCGATGCGGATCACTCCCATCGCTGCCTGCTCGAGGTTCATGCTGAAGGCATCCGCGATGGGCTTGAGGGCGGCTTCGGCCTTCTCCACGTCGAGAGGGATTTCGCCTCCAAGGAAATAGTCCGGATTGATGCGTCCTGCGACGACGTTGGCATCCGTCACGGTGGGCTGCTCGCCACCCCATCCATAGCACGCCGGCCCTGGATCCGCTCCGGCACTGACTGGACCAACCTGTAGCGCGCCTGCCTTATCAACCCAGGCGATCGAGCCGCCACCAGCTCCGATCTCGGCAATATCGATGGTGGGGGCGAGGATCGGATACCCGGCATATTCCCTCCGCTGTTCGATCTTGTACTCTGTTGTGATTCTCGGGGTTCCCTTCTCGACCAGCGAGGTCTTGGCCGTCGTTCCACCAATGTCAAGCGAGATCACGTTGGGCTCGCCGATCATCTGGCCGATGTTTGCCGCGCCAATAACCCCCGCAACCGGGCCCGATTCAACGAGGTTGATCGGGAACGCCTTACCGGCTCCGAAGGTCGCGCTGCCACCGTTCGACTGCATAACGTGGAGCGAGCTCCCCTGCATGCCCATCTTGGTCAGGTCTCTCTCCAGATTGTCCAGATAGTCCCGGGCAATCGGATGCACGTAGCTATTGAGCACGGTGGTGCTGGTGCGCTCAAACTCTCGCCACTCTTGTGTGATCTGATGCGATAGCGTGACCGGGAGCTCGCGGGCCATCTCGTTGATAATTTCACCGCACTCAATTTCATGACTGGGGTTTGCGTAAGAGTGCAGCAGGCACACCGCCAGAGCCTGAACTCCCTCGGCCTGCATCTTCTCAACGGCTGAGCGAACATCCGCATCATTCAGTGGCGTCAGAACTTCGCCCTTGTAGTTCACTCGCTCCTCGACCTCGAGCCGAAGATAGCGCGGCACAAAAGGGGGCGGCTTCGTGTAGTACATGTTGTAGATGTCTGGACGGTTTGCTCGGCCGATCTCGAGCACGTCTCGAAAACCCTTGGTCGTGATCAGGCCGGTCTTGACGCCCTTCCGCTCAGTAATGGCGTTAATGATTACGGTCGAGCCGTGCACAAAATAGCTTGTATCCGGTACGCTCAGTTTAGCCTTGCGAAGGGTCTCGACCACACCCTCGGCGTAGGCGGCTGGCGTGGTGGAGACTTTGGCCGTGCCCACCTCACCGCTCTTTTCGTCGAGGAATGCCAGATCCGTGAAAGTGCCGCCGATGTCGCTAGCTACACGCATGATGAGTTTCCTTTCAATCGAGAGCTAATCGGTTGATGAACGAAGGCTGCCTGGACTACTTGGAGGCAGCTACAGTTTGTGTATGTTGGGCCAAAGTCGGAGCGGCGAGTTCAGCTGGCTGCTCGAACAAGTGGCAACGTGCGGTGTGTCCTGGTCCGGTGTCCACCATAACGGGATCCACCTGTTTGCAAATATCCATCACTTGTGGACAGCGCGTATGGAAGCTGCAGCCAGTGGGAATGTTGACTGGACTCGGGATTTCACCGGTAGACTCGATCTTCTCCGGCTTTGCGGCCTCCTCCTCCTCCGACACCACGGGAATTGAAGACAAGAGCATCTGTGTGTAGGGGTGTTGAGGATTCTGAAAGAAGCGAGAAGCTTCGGCCACCTCGCAGATCTTGCCCAAATACATGATGCTGACCCGTGAGGCGACGTTTCGCATCAAGCTGAGGTCATGGGTGATAAATAGGAAGGTCAGCCCCAGATCGCGCTGCAGCCGGATAAGAAGGTTAATGACTTTTCCCTGCACCGACACGTCGAGTGCCGATGTGGGCTCATCCAAGATGATCAAGGAGGGGTTAGTCGCTAACGCTCTGGCAATGGCTACGATCTGCTTCTCGCCGCCGCTCAGCATCTGGGGATACTTGTGCATATATTCCACCGGCAACTCCACCATGTCGAGTATCCGCATGACCTCTTGCAGCTGGTCTTCATTCGGCCGATGGATGCGCAGTGGCAGCTCAAGGATCTGCTTGATAGTTCGGCGCGGGTTCAGGGATGACCCCGGATCTTGGAAGACGATCTGGATTTCCTTCCTCAGATGCAACGGGCGTTCGAGGTCGCGTGCAAAGAGCTCTTCGCCCCTGAAATACATCGTCCCTTCTGTAGGCTGATACATGCCCACCGTGATATAGGCGATGGTGCTCTTTCCCGATCCGGATTCGCCAACCAGGCCAAACGTCTCGCCTTCTTGCACTTCGAAGTTGACACCGTCTACGGCTTTGACGGTGATAGGCTGGCGATTCAGCGTGCCTTCGTGGCCAATGACGAAGTGCTTTTTCAGCCCGTCGACAACCAGGATCTCATCGCTCATAACGCAACAGCTTCATCCTGCATGACTATGGGATGCTTGTCGTACAGAAAGCATGCTACTTGGTGGCCGCCGTCCACACTGAAATGGGGCGGCTTTTCTCGGCGGCAGATGTCCATCACCTGCGGACACCGCGTATGAAAGCGACATCCAGGTGGAGGGTCAAGATACTCAGGGATGCGGCCAGGTATGCCGTGCGCTATCCCGCCGCCGGTCAGCTTGGGCACGGCCTGCATCAGACCCTGGGTGTAGGGGTGGAGTGGGTTGGCGAAAAGCTTCCGGGTCGGTGCCACTTCAACCATATTCCCAGCGTACATGACGTATACACGATCGGTCGTTTCGCGAACGACGCCTAAAGTATGCGTAATGAGAATGACCGAGGTCTGCTTTTCCTTAACTAAATCGCGAAGCAGGCGCAGAACCTGATCTTGGATGGTCACGTCGAGAGAGGTGCCCGGCTCATCGGCGATAAGCAATTCGGGATTCGTGGCCAGCGCCATCCCGATGCACACACGCTGCCGCATGCCGCCGCTGAGTTGCAGCGGGTAGCTGTCCAGGAGTCGGTCCGGATCAGCCAGGGCCACGTCTCGTAGCGAAACGACTGCCGCTTCTCGTATTTTTCGCCTGGAGAGTCTTCGGTTCTGGGGTGACGAATATCGAATCACGGGATCGAGCTGCTGTCCGATCGTAAAAACCGGATTGAGAGCCGCGGTTGGATCTTGGAAGATCATTGATATACCAGCACCGCGCACGTCGCTAAGCTCGGCCGACTTCATCTTAAGAAGGTCTCGGCCTTTGAAGAAGATCTCGCCCCTTGGGATAACGGCAGGCGGTTCGGGCAGAATACGCAGGATGGCCTTCATGGTCGTGGTCTTCCCGCACCCTGTCTCACCGACCAGACCCACCTTTTCGCCGGTATCGACGCGGAAGTTCACGCCATCCAGGACCTCGAGCAGACCTCCGTAAACCTTGAACTGCACGTAGAGGTCCTTGATGTCAAGCAGTGGTTTGGCCAAATTTCCCTACACTCCCTCAGCGGAGAACAGGTCCCGCAGGCCATCACCAAAGAGGTTGAAGCCCAGGACTACCAGCACGATGCCCAAGGCCGGGAATACCGCGATCCACCACTGATCCGGCAGGTATTTGGCCCCGCTTGCCATCATAGTCCCAAGGCCCGGCTTCGGCGGTTGCACGCCAAGCCCCACAAAGCTGAGGGTGGCACCGATGATGATGACCCAACCCATGTCCAAGCTCATCTTGGTAAAAATTGGCGAGGTCATATTGGGCAGGATTTCGCGGAAGAGGATGTGTAACTTGCCGGCGCCGATGGTCTCAGCGGAGGTGACATAGAACTCGTTCCTCAATGTGCTGGCCAATCCGTACGAGAGCCGGGCATACCAGGGCCACCACATGAGCGATACTGCCACCATGGCATTGAAGAGATTCGGTTCGAGGACGGCGGCAATAGCCAGGGCGAGGATCAGCGATGGTACCGCCAGGAAGATATCTGTGATCCGCATGATAAGGGTATCAAGCCAACTGCCTTGGTAGTAGCCGGCTAGCAATCCGAGAACCACACCCGTGGGCACTACCAGCGTAAGCACCACAACCCCCATCATCAGTGAAAAGCGAAATCCAAAGATCACACGGCTGAGAATGTCGCGGCCGATCTCGTCCGTCCCAAAGAGATGTTGCACACTCGGGGGCTTGCTGGCGTTCGCGAAGTCGGTGAATGGTTTGGCATGTTCGGGATAGGGCGCCACCCAAGGGGCGAAAACTGCCATTAGAACGACTACGAGGATCGTTGCGCCCCCTATGACCGATAGCGGATTGCGAGAGAACTTGTACCAGGACCGACCCAAGTTCTCGCGACGATTCTTTCGCTGGAGCTGTTTTACTTGCTCACGAGTAATTGGACCGGGTAGCTCGCCAGCTGTGATCTCTCGGGCCATTGGCCTAGTCACTCCTGGCTGCACGCAGCCTAATTCTGGGGTCGAGTGCTCCCACGCCCAGGTCCACGATGATATTCGTAAGGATAAAAGTGATGCCGAGGATCAAGATCACGGCAGAGATCGCGTTCACGTCCTTGCGAAGCATGGCATTCAGCCCATAGCGAGAGATTCCGGGCCAGACAAAGATCAGTTCCACCAAGAATGCGTTGCTGAGCGTCGCAGCGAAGTCGAGCCCGAAGATGGACACGGTTGGGATAAGCGAAGCCTTCAGCAGGAAGCGCCCGGTTACCAATCGTTCCGGGACTCCGAGCGCGCGACCTGCTGCGATGTAGTCTTTGGAAAGGTTGTCGGACATGGTTGAGCGAGTAATGCGCGCCTCCTGCGACATCGAGCCGAGTGCCAAGGCTACCGCAGGTAATATGAGATGCTTCAGCGCATCCCAAGTAGTAGCAAACTGGCCGGCCAGGAGCGAGTCGATGGTGTAGAAACCAGTGATTGTGGGAGGCCGCGGAACCCCTTCGCTCAGACGGCCGAGGGTGGGAAACCAGTCGAGCACGAGACCGAATAGGAGCAGAAGCAGAATGGCAGCCACAAAAGACGGTATCACCACGCCCATGTAGGAAAAGATGCGAATGAAGTTGTCGACCCACTTGTCTTTATGCCGCGCGGACAGTATTCCCAGGCCGATGCCACCAACGGCCGTGATGATTCCTGCGAACAGGACTAGCTCCAAGGAGGCCGGTAGGAAGTCGCGGATATCATCGGTCACATCGCGCCGGGTGACGAGCGAGATACCCAGGTCGCCTTGGAGCGCATCTCCGAGCCAATATCCATACTGAGCCACCAGGGGTTCGTCGAGGTGCATATCCTCACGCAGCCTATCGACAACCCACTGCGGCGCGCGTGCCCCAAGCGCTGCTCTGGCGGGGTCCCCCGGCAGAACGCGCGCAATGACAAAGATCAGTATCGATAAGCCAAACAACACGAAAATCGATTGGAACCCGCGACGGGTGAGGAATCCGAGCAGTCTCATCTCTGGGGAGAAGCCTATCCTTGAGTCTGTGAGAGAGGAGCCCCCGAGCGCCGTTCTGCCGAGGGGCTCCTCATACAGCTATTCAGGCTGCCGGCTACGGAGGTGTTACTCCGATGAACGGGACATAGATTTGGTAGCCCTGGACAGCACTGTTCGCCTCCGGCTTCCAATCCACGTAGTCAGCCACGGCGTGTTTCTGGAGCTGATCGTACAGGAAGAGGGAAACCGCTTGATCCGCGAGCTCGGCCTGCAGCACCGCGTACTTAGCGAAGCGCTCATCCTGGTCAACCGTCGCCAAGGCATCCTCGATGCGAGCATCGAGATCCTCGTCCAGCAGCCATTCGTTCTGCTGCCAGGTGGCGGCCGTGCTGGAGTGATAGCGGTCCAGCAGCATTGATCCCGCCTCTGGCAGGGAGGCCGTCACATAGATCGTCACGATGCTCGGACTGGTCTCTTGCGAGCTGGTATTCTCCACCACGCTGAGCCATGGACTGGAGACCACCTCGACCGGAATCCCGATGTCGGCCATGTTCGCCTGGAACAGCAGCGCCCACTTCTCCTCGGCGGGCACCTCCGAGATCCAGTCGACTTCGATGGGGTAATCCGTGATGTTGTCTCCGTACTGGCATTTCGCCAGTTCTTCCCGGGCCTTGTCTAGATCGCGCTGATATACCGTCACGTTCGGATTGTGCCCTCCCAGCGTGGCGGAGACCGGTCCAACCATCTGCTTGGTACCGGGCCACTCGAGAGCGACGGCCTGATCGTAGTCGAAGGCGTAGGAGACCGCACGTCTGCAGTTCACGTCGTCGAGAGGCGCCTTCCGGTTGTTCATCATGTAGTAAAACGATGACATGGACGGGAAAGCGATAGTGCTGACCCCGTCCATATCATTGAGCGCCTCCAGGGCTTCGATCGTCTGCCACTGATCCGTGATCTCTAGCTCGCCATCGTCCATGAGCGACCGTACGGTGACGGTCTCGGTCGTGGCGATGAACCTGACCTGGTCAGGAGCGTTTGCATTGAACGCAGCCGCATTCCACCAGCCCTCGAACTTATCCATCAAGAGGTATTCTTCCAGTGGGAATTCTACGACCTGGTACGGTCCTGAGCCAGCATCGTTGGTAAGCAACCACTCCTTGCCGTAGTCGCCCTCCGCCCCATAGGGGCCCTCGGCTTCAGTGTTCGCGCGAACCAGGTCTTCGTTGACGACGTACAGGCGAACCAGACTTGGGATGAACAAGCCACTCTGAGCCGACAGTTGGAATTCCACCGTCCGGTCATCAGGCGCGCTGACCTCGGCGCCGCTCACCACGTAGGCAAATCCCTCTCCGATGTCCTGGAAGCGGTTGTAGCTGTAGACCACATCGCTAGCCTCCAGGTCGCTGCCGTCGTGGAACTTAACACCATCGCGTAGGTTGAAGGTGTAGGTCAGACCATCGTCGGATACTTCCCATGACTCGGCCAACCACGGCTCCATTGTTCCATCCGCTGTGGGGAAGACCAGCGAGTCGTACAGGTTGGTCATGGCGTGAGAGCTGGAAAAATCGTTCCCGACGGCAGGATCGATGAAGGTCGGCCATGACCAGGTGACCCGCAGGCGCACCGGTTCTTCAGGGGCCGCGGGCTCCTCTGGAGCTGCGGGCTCCTCAGTGGCGCCCGGTTCCTCTGGGGGCGGTTCTTCAACCGCCGGAGTTGTGGTGCACGCCGCAGCCAGCAGCGCAATCCCTAAAAGGATTGGCAGAAGCCTTTTCATTTCTCTCCTCCTCAAGTGGTTAGTGGACCTCCGCACCTGGACTCCCAGGCGCGAATGGTCCATCGGTAGGCCGCATACTCATATTGATACGTCGATCTCATCACCTCCTTGCGCTATTGTCGCCGCTCCTGCATATTGTCAAACAGCACCTATTCTCCGATGGGCACTGCCTGTTCATCGTAGGCGATGGCTTCCAGCACGACCTCGTTCATTGTGGTCTGGCTGTCCAGCGTCACCAAGAACAAGATGGTATCGGCAACCGTGTCGGCTGCTATCGTCATATTAGGATCCATGTTGGGAGTGGCTTCCCATCTCATGGGAGTGTCCACGGGCCCCGGGCAGATCACGAGTACCCGAATTCCTTCATTGCGCAGCTCCTGCGCGAGTGCACGGCTGAAGCCGATCAGGCCCGCTTTAGACGCTGTATAGGCAGATACCAATCTGTAGCCTGTCAACCCCACCTTGGAAGCGATGTTGACTACCTGGCCCGCCTCGGAAGCGCGAAGCAAGTCCAACAGGGCCCGAGTACACAGATAAGGACCTTTCAGATTGGTCTCGATGATGTGGTCCCAGTCGGTTTCGGTTGTGGCTTCCAGAGGCGCAATTAGGCTGGCGCCTGCGCTGTTCACGAGTACATCCACTCGACCGAACTCCACTGCTATTTCGTCCGCGAGAGATCGCAGATCCTGGGCCTTTGTAGTGTCGATAGTTCTGCCAATCGCGTAGCCGCCCTTCGACCGAATCTCGGCAACAACGTCGTCTAGCTCAGAAGCGGTCCGTGCGGCGACGATCACACTTGCCCCCTCAGAGGCGAGCCTGCGAGCGGTTGCTCGGCCAATTCCTCGTCCACCGCCAAGAACAACTGCCACCTTGCTCTCCAAGGCGGTTCCGTTAGGTCCCAGGGATCTCTCGTTCGTCATTGTCAGCTTCCCTCAGGTCCTGGCCTATGCGCTCTCCTCCAGGAAGGTGAGCAGGCTTGCAAGGGTTTGGCGCAGCTGACCCTGCGTCAAACGCTCGGCCTCCTCAGGGTCATGCTGGTGGAAGACACCGAGCAGCTCCTCGTGGTCGGCGATGGTATTGTGAAAGTAGCTGTCCATAGCAAATGCCATCCGTCTGTACAACTCAGCCAAATCAAGGTGCTTCATGATCAGCTCATACAAGCGAGGCCGATCGGCAATTGCGTAGAGCACCGCGTAGAAGTTCCGATTGACTTCCAGGAGCCGCAATCGGTCACCCTGTTCGAAGACCTCACGCATTCGACGTACCATCGCCTCTAGTCGCTCTAGGTCCTCATCGCTGATGCTCTGCGCAGCGAGGTATGCGCCATAACCCTCGATCGCGATCCGGATACTGTAAATGTCCTCGAGTTCCGAGATCGAGAGATCGGCAACGGAGGCGCCTTTGTGTCGGGATAATTTAACAAGCCCATCAGACTCCAGCCTATGGAGCGCCTCACGGATGGGTGTTCGACTTACTCCCAGCTGCTCGGCCAGCTCGCTCTGAACAAGCCTCTCACCTGGCCTGAGTTCCCGACTCAGGATCAGATGGCGAAGCCGAGTGGCGACTGACTCCTGCGTAGTTTGGTGAGTTGACTGGCTTCCGTCCTGCGTGATTTCTGTCAAATCCGGTTATTCATTCATTTAATTGATGCGCCGAGTCAAGTATGGACTGATAAAGCGTTAAGTAGAGAAGCGACATCGTACTGAGGATTGGATCCAATATTGGATGCAATCCTCAGTATACAGCGCGATTCCAGCTAAGTCAATTAAGTGAATTGGTACACGATGTCAATGGATTTTGTCGAGATCGTGCGATTGAGGCTAAGGAGCGGCCGTGGGGAATGACCGGTTGGGTTCCATATAAAGAGCAGCCGGCTAAGTTATTTCGCCCATCTCTTCGAGGATGCTGTAGAGCAATTCGAGCAGGATGTTCTTGACCGAGTCTTTCTTGGTGGCGATGCAGGGCAGCATCTTGATCTTGCCGTCCAGCTTGAGGGCAATACGCAGGTCGTCCACTTCCCATGCGTCTTCCATATCTTGCTTGTTGGCGGCCACGACGTAGGGCGTGGGGGCATAGGCCCGGAAGGTCTGCAGGATGCCGCGCGCCTCGCGGAACGTTTCGGGCCGGTTGCTATCTACCATCACGATGAATCCAAGCATGCCCTCCGATAGGATTTCCCACATGAAATCGAATCGTTTCTGTCCGGGCGTACCGAAAAGATATAGAACCAGCTCGTCGTCGACGGTGATGCGGCCGAAATCCATGGCCACCGTCGTGGTTTCTTTGACGCGTTCGGCTTCAGAACTGATCGATCGCTCGGTGGAGACGACATCGATCTCGCTGACGGATCTAATGAACTCGGTCTTGCCCGAGTTGAATGGTCCCGTCACTACCATTTTGACCGTCTGCATCAAGCTCCCTCGTCTACAGTGACCGAATCCGGTCGATGAGTCGGTTCACCAAGGTCTCCCGCTGGCCTTCGTCAACCTGCTTGAACTGCTGTGCCTGCGCAGGCACGGGCGCGCCCTCGGCTCTTACAATTTCAACCAATCCTGCTTCCAGGAGCGCATAAACGATGGTGCGGATCTCGGTCTCGTTCATCTTGTTCGCCTTTGCGATCTGGCGGAGAGAGTTCTTCGGATTGATGTACGAAACAACCTTCCACTCCATGGTGTTCAGATGCACATCGCGGATGTTGGCGCCCGGTCGCTCCACGAAGTTCAAAGCCAGGTCGAGGTTGGGAATCTCATCCTCAAGAGATTGAATCTCCTCGATCCGCCGAGAGCCCTCGATAATGACGTTCTCGAGATCCAGACGGACCGTGATGTGGTCATCCGGGGGAAGCACATCGTTGTCGAAGCGGAAGAAACCGTCTGCCCAGGCAAACAGCCGATAAACAACATCCAGCACGTAGTGCTGGATACTGGCCAGGATGTCCTGCTGGGTCAAATAGCCGGCATTAATCAACAACAGGCCGAGTTCTTTGTCGGACTTGTCGCTGGCGTGGCTCTTGATGAGATTTGACTGCTCAGGACGAACCTTGCCCGCTTTGGTGAGCACGCCCAGCAGGGTGCCATCTTCGTTACCCAGCTGCGCGTGGATCAGTTTTCCATCCCGGAACGAGACCCAGGCCGCTACGTTGGGGCCTTCAAGTGTCAGCGTGCCAGTCTTGCCGGCAAGGTTGACCAAGTTGAACAGTTGCACGACGCTGAAGTCGCGCAGATTGCCTTTGAGTGCCATTCACGTTCTCTTCGAATAACCCCCCTTAGCTAGAGCCCGCGGATTATACCCCGGCCCCCTTTTGGACAAAAGCAGGCCTTTTGTGGGATGCAGAATGGGCATAGTCATACAGGGAGAAAAAGGCTGGAATCCATGCCGAAAGCGGAAGGAATTCACGCGAAGGGGGTGGCGATTATCAGTTTGGCTAGGAGAGCCGCTCTGGTACAGTCGCCACCAGAGCTACACATCGCGGTGTCAAAAGGGGGGATTCGCGCTCGGACCTCGATAAAACCCGGAGGTTCGAGCCCTATCGTCACGCCTTGAGCGAGACAAGAATGCAGCTGCTCGTACGTTTCGCATTCATTCTAGGCTGGGGTCTGTTGAGCGTGGCATGCACGAGCAATGCAACGAAGACTCTCGCGGTTGAGGAGATCCGCCAGACGGCATCGATTGACACGCTTGAGCAAAGCTGGCCCGTCATCGATCGATTTCAGACCCTTCGCTTCGACAGCTACTCGGTCACAGAAGGATTGTCGCAAAGCTCGCCGCTCAGCCTGTTGCAAGACAGCCGAGGATTTCTCTGGGTGGGGACCGAAGATGGCCTTAACCGGTTTGACGGTGCCACCTTCACGATCTATCGCGCCGATCCCGACGATCCGCGTAGCTTAAGCAACAATAACGTGCGAGCGCTGGCAGAAGGTCCGGGCGGCGATTTATGGATCGGC
Source organism: Anaerolineales bacterium (assembly GCA_048054495.1). GTDB lineage: Bacteria > Chloroflexota > Anaerolineae > Anaerolineales > E44-bin32 > JADFRG01. The sequence continues at coordinate 7,373 of JBGMQN010000119.1, read as the reverse complement.
ACCTATGGGGGTGGGCTTAACCGCTACGACCCAAATGCCGAGACTTTCACTCACTATCGAGCGGATTCTCAGGACCCATCCAGCCTGAGCGACGACCAAGTGCTGGCGCTGCTTATCGATTCAGAGGGGACGATCTGGGTCGGATTTCGAGGAAGCGGACTCGATCGCTTCGATCCTGCAACTGAAACCTTCGAACACTACAAGCATGATCCAAACAATCCGAATAGCCTGAGTCAGGACGACGTTCGCGCGCTGGCCGAAGATAGCAGCGGAATGCTCTGGATCGGTACCAGTGACGGCCTCAGTCGCCTGGATCCCGACTCAGGTGTATTCACCCGGTATTCGCATGATCCGAGAGACTCCAACACGCCGAGTGCCGATCCGATACTGGAGCTATTCGTGGATAGAGCCGGGGATCTGTGGATCGGGACTGTGCGCGGCTTGGATAAATACTCTCAGGCCAGAGATCAATTCGAACATTACCTGTTCGATGCACGTGACCCACAAGGCTTGAGCCATCCCAATGTGACCGCGATCCTAGAGGATCCCGCAGGCGGGCTCTGGATCGGAACCGATGATGGTCTCAACTACCTGGATCGCACGACCGGGCAGTTCATAAAGTTTCGCCACGATCCACTGGACCCAAACAGCCTGAACCGCAACGAGATTGACGAATTGCTGATCGATGATTCGGGCGGACTGTGGGTAGGCACCTATGGTGGAGGTCTGAATCGCACCGACCCGCGCCGGGCAAGCTTTGCCCTCTATCAGGCGCGACCCCATGATCCCGACAGCTTGGCCGATTCGTCTGTCTGGAGCGTCTTTGAGGATTCGAGCGGAATACTGTGGATCGGAACCGACGGCGGCGGACTGGATAGCTTCGACCGCGAAACGCTCGAGTGGAAGCACTATAGGGCGAACCGCGACGATCCCGCCAGCCTGGCAAGCGACGTAGTCATGGGAGTCTACGAAGATCACCTGGGCACCCTATGGGTGGGCACGGCAGGGGGCGGGTTGAGCCGACTGGATCAGGAATCGGGTGGATTTACAACCTTCCGCAACGACCCCGACGATCCGAGCAGTTTGAGCAACGATGTCGTGTGGTTTACCAGAGAAGACAGTCAGGGCAACCTATGGATCGGCACGGCCGAAGGCCTCAATCGGCTCGATCGTGAGACGGGGAAATTCACGCGCTTCCTAAACGACCCAAAAGACCCAAACAGTCTGGCGGATAACAACGTCGGGTCCTTCTTTGCGGATAGTTCCGGCGTAATCTGGGTAGGCACTCACGAGGGACTTCATCGATTCGATCCCAATACAGGCCAATTCCAGCGTTATCAACATGACCCGGAGAACCCCGAAAGCCTGAGCCACAACATCGTGTTCGCTATTCACGAGGATGCTTCAGGGAGGCTCTGGCTTGGGACTTGGGGCGGCGGATTGAACCGCTTCGACCCGGCCACTGAGAACTTCATCCACTATCGAGTAAGCGATGGACTTCCCAATGACGTGATCTATGGAATTATGGAAGATGCTCAGGGATATCTCTGGCTTACCACGAATAATGGTCTTTCTCGCTTTGATCCCACGAATGAAGTGTTTGTCAACTTCGACCAGGCCGATGGTCTTCAGAGCAGTGAATTCTCCTACAACGGATATTTCCAGAGCCCTACCGGAGAGATGTTCGTCGCTGGCATAGACGGGTTCAATGCGTTCGATCCTGAGCAGCTGGGCCCGAGCTCCTACATGCCGCCCATCGTAGTGACCTCACTAATAAACGAAGGCCAGCCAACGGATCTTCTTCAAGAGCTAGTTCTTGATTGGCCAGCCAACAGCTTCGAGTTCGAATATTCCGCACTGAACTACACCCAGCCGGAGGACAGTCAGTTTGCCTATCGCCTGGCAGGATTCGAAGAGCAATGGAACTATGTCGGGACGCAGCGTTTCGGCCGCTACACAAACTTGCCCGGTGGAGAATACACGCTGCAGATCCGCGGCACGAACCAGGACGGCATATGGAACGAGGCAGGCACCTCGGTCGACATCAAGGTAACTCCACCCGTGTGGTCTACCTGGTGGTTCATGGGGCTGATCCTCGTAATTGTTGGCACGGGGGGCTATGGTGCCTTCCGGCTGCGAATCAATGCCCTCGAGAATCGCAGTCGCGCGCTCGAGCAGCAGGTCCGCGAGAGGACGCGAGCGCTGGAGGAGCGCAGCACAGAGCTGGAGAGGCGCGGGAAGGAGCTGGAGGCCCTCTATCAGGCGGATGAGAAGCTTCTCAGCAGGCTGGACCTGGAAGAAGTTCTTCAAGCACTGGTAGACACTGCGATCGAGATCCTCGAGGCAGACAAAGGCGGTGTTCTGGTCTGGGATGATCGCATCGAGCAGCTGGTGGTGCGAGCCTCGAGGGGTTTTGCAGCTGAGTCAATCGCCGCTGTAAAGTTTCTTCCAGGCCAAGGCATTGTGGGCAAGGTCTTTCAGACCGGCGAACCGATCGCGGTGGAAGACACTCATCTGGAACCAGATGTAACAAAGAAATTCGTCGAAGCTGAGGACATTAGGGCATTTCTACAGGTACCGATCAAGATCGGAGATGAGGTTTATGGCGTTTTCAGTGCCGACTACCTAAGACCTCGAGCTTTTGATCATGCGACTATTCAACTGCTCATCTCCCTAGCCAGCCATGCCGCGCTTGCCATCGATTCGGCTCGCCTTTACCAAGAGCAGAAGCGTCGTGCTGAGCAGTTCAGAGTACTAAACACAGTGGGCAGCCATGTCACTTCTATTATGGCTATCGATGAATTGGTATGTGAGTTAGTCGAGCTGGTACGGGAGACCTTTGGATACTACATGGTGGAGATTGGCCTGATTGAAGGGGATGATTTGGTATACAAAGCTGGGGCAGGTGGGCCGTGGAAGGCGGGTTTTGAGGGCTTCAAGCTAGAGGTCGGTGCAGAAGGGATCAGCGGGAGAGTGGTCACCACCGGGGAAGCGATCATGGTTCGGGATGTGCGAGAAGAACCCGAGTATCTACAAATGGCTGCCACCGACACTCTTTCAGAGCTGATGGTACCCATCAAGACCAAGGACAGGGTTATCGGAGTTATCAACATCGAAAGCAATGAGTGCTGCTCGTTCGATGACAGCGATCTGGTGGTCTTCCAGTCATTAGCGGATCAAACAGCTATCGCGATCGAGAATGCTCGCCTGTACGAGGACACCGCCGAACAAGTCACACAACTTAAGGCTCTGCAAGAAACGACTCGTGCTTTGGCCAGTACGCTGGAACTGGAGGGTTTGCTGAGCCTTATCATTCAGCAGGCCACATCGTTGCTCAAGGCGGATGGCGGAATGATCAACCTGGTAAAGGAAGACAAACTAGCCGACGAGGTCGTGGCCGGAGCAGGACTGACTGCAAACGCGATCGGAAAGGGCTCGCGGCTCGACAGCAGTCTCTCTGGCTGGGTCACGCTGCACAATGAGCCGGTGATCGTCAACGATGTTGATCAGGATGAGAGAATTACCCGACTAGAACCGGCAATGCGCAGCGCCATCCACTCCGCGGCGGTCGCTCCGCTGGCCATCAAGAATGAGGTCATCGGTACGCTCGTGGTTGTAGGAACAGAACGTGGCAAAGGGGACTTCGGTGAGACGGAGTTGGAAACGCTGGTGGCATTCGCAAACCAGGCCGCCATCGCCATCGAGAACGCTAGACTCTATTCGCGCGCGGGT
>JBGMQN010000119.1:1977-3541 GCA_048054495.1 Anaerolineales bacterium | reverse complement strand
TGAACAACATTATCAAGCACGCCGGCGCCGCGCGGGTTGAGGTAGCCCTGACGTGTACCGAGAGTGATCATTCGGAAAATGGAACGCGGACCGGATTGCTCGAGCTGCGCGTTCACGATGATGGCCGAGGATTTGATCCGGCCCTGGGCTCAGCCGACGGATTGGGCCTCAAGATCATCCGAGAGCGGGCAGAGAGCATCGGGGCGAGCCTGCAGATCGATTCGGTCCGGGATGAAGGAACGACGCTTGTCGTAAGATGGGAGAGAGAGTAGCCATGCCGGAAGAGCAGATCATTCGCGTCATGATCGTCGACGAGCATCCCATGGTGCGCCGCGGTCTGGCTTCATTCTTATCGACTACTCCGGATCTCGAGCTGGTCGCCGAAGCGCGGGATGGGGAGGAAGCCGTACTCCAATGCGATCGCGAGCACCCGGATGTTGTTCTTATGGACCTCATGATGCCGCGCATGAACGGCATTGAAGCCACGCAGGCCATCAAGGATCGCTCTCCGGAAGTCCAGGTCATTGCGCTGACAAGCTTTGCAGAGAAGGAGTTGATCCAGGACGCCCTGCAGGCTGGCGCCGTGAGCTATCTGCTCAAGGATGTGGGGGCCGAAGATCTGGCCCGAGCGATTCGTGCCGCGCACGAGGGAAAGTCAACTCTGGCGCCTGAAGCTACGAAGATTCTCATTCAAAGCACGCAGGAAGAGCCCGGACCCGGCCATGACCTGACCCCGCGCGAGCGGGAGGTCCTGGAGCTAATGGTAGAGGGCCTGTCCAACCCTCAGATCGCCGAGCGTCTCACTGTAAGCCGCTCGACTGCCCGTGCGCACGTGAGCAACATCCTATCCAAGCTGGGTGTTTCCAATCGATCCGAAGCCGTGGCATTGGCGTTGCGAAGCAAGCTGGTGACCTGAGTAAGCAAAATAGATCATCCGTCCAGTCCCGAAACTCCCCAGGTGTCGGATACACATGGGGAGTTTTCTGTTGAGACTAGGGATACTGCGCGGGAGGTCGAAGCCTAGGAAATGGAGTTGGCAATGATTTCCGAATTCGTGCTGCTGGAGAGCGCGGGCTTAGTCATCCGCGCCTAAGACTGCGTCGCGGCGAAGCTGCGGTGCAGGCTTGACCGGCTTGTGCTAGGGCCCTCGTCCCCGGGCTAAAAACCTGGCACACGGTCTTTGCGGGATCCCCCTGGCGCACAAGCGCTGGGGGGATCTTCCGCGTGTCGATGAGGCTGCGACAGACTGGACAACTGTCCAGTCGCGAGATCCCCCGCTTGCCCAATGTGAAAGATGCGGAGCACCCCCATACTGCACCTCGACGAGAGCAAGGTTGTATGCCAACAAGGAAACGCCGGAGGATGAAACAACGCCACGGATTATCGTGAAGGAACCTGAGGAGACGGCACCTAATGAGCACTGAAAACGTAAATTCTTCCTGGCTAAAGAAAGTTGTGTTTTCGATCGTACTTCTTGCTTGCGGTTTGCTCGTTTTCGTGTTCGGCTCGAACTACTATTCGATATTTCCAACGAACAACAGCCAGATCTATCGAGTTGCTCTCG
>JBGMQN010000119.1:0-1877 GCA_048054495.1 Anaerolineales bacterium | reverse complement strand
AACTACTATTCGATATTTCCAACGAACAACAGCCAGATCTATCGAGTTGCTCTCGCAGCGATATTCTTAGCGGCAGCCCTTATTCTGCGTCGCAAGGAATCAAGGAAGGCATACGGCCAAATTGCTTACGCCTTCTTTGTCGCAATTACAGTGTTCTTCATGACAAGCCTAACTGTTGGAGCTCGGGACTCTCTCCTGGGTACGCTTGATATCGCAACATCTACGCCCCGCTATATATCCCTTGAGAAGGTCTTCGAAGCAGTGATAGTGGTATCGGTGATATTGATACTCACTCTGCTATGGCGCCAAGACTTAGGCTCACTTTATTTGAAGAAGGGGCGGCTTGGATTGGGATTATTTGTAGGCGTGAGTCTTCTGACAATCAATGCTGCCACTGGAATCGTAACCGGGGCAACGCTCGGCCAAGCAGCCGATGAGCTTATTGCCCGTTTGCCATGGGTGCTCCTCTTCTCCTTGGCAAATGGGTTCATGGAAGAGCTGTGGTTCAGAGGGTTGTTCTTGCGCCATTTTGCAGCGGTCGTGGGAGTAGTCGGCTCGATCATTGTCACATCCATTGTTTTCACTCTGTCACATGCTGCTGCTTCATATATGGATCCAATTGAGGCGATCCTATTCCAGGTCATCATCTTTCCCATGGCGCTGCTGTTTGCATATCTGATGCACAAGTCTGACGGTCTGTGGGGCTCAGCTTTGTACCATGCCGGATCTGACGTTTTCTTACTCTATCTAATGGGCTAAAAAGCTGAACCGAATGAGTTCAGATCAGGAGGAACTTTTCGCGCAGGCAACCGACTGGACAACTGTGCAGTCGCGGGACCCCCCGCTTGCCCAATGCTGCCCGGCTCCGCGAAGGCCATACTGTCGATTAGGAGTTTGATGCGATGAATGCTTCCCAATTGCTGCAAGCTGTTTATGTGGCCTTTGCGTTCGTGGTGCAAGCGCTGCTCACCTTCGATTTCGCCGCTCGCAACTGGAAACCGGAGATCGAGAGAACCTACGGCTGGATTATTTACGCGTTGGGAGTGCCTTCCTTGATCCTGGGCATTCTGATGCTGGTGGACAACCAGCCTTGGTTCTTCGTCGTTCCTCCGTTTCTCTACTCGGCGTGGGCGCTATTGGGCTATCGTGTTGACATCTGGCGGCCAGTGGCCTGGCGCGTCCCACCGCAATGGTCGATCTTCATATCCTATGTCGGACTCTTTGTCTCCAGCCTGCTCTTATTCTGGGTATCAATGTGGTACGTCGGCACGATCTCTTGGATCGCCTTCGGAGTGATGTACGCCATTCACACATTCATCAATATCTACTCTCATCGCCGAAAGGCGCTGGTGCGGGAGGGCCAATGACTCCCCACATTACAGCATGAGATCAAGCGAATGCTGCTCGCCATTGACGCAATCTGGCTGCCCATTAATCGCCCCTTTCGCTGGAGAGCCATATGGATCCTCGGCATTGGCATCATGGCTCCTCCTGAGTATCACATTGACCGAAAACCACAGCGCGCCCCGCTGAGAGGTTCGCATGATCACGACAAGCACGGACGTCAGCGTGGTTGCGGCTCAGCTAGCTGGGTGGTCCCTGCTCGTTCGTCTCGGCGACATGGAAGCCGTGATTACCGCCGCTCCTCTCATGGCGATTGTCGGCGTCGGGACCGCGTATCTTGTCGTCGCGCTGGTCACCAACGTCCGGGCCGGCATCGAAGAAAAGATGCTCGAGGAGAGGTATCCGGAGTATGCGGAGTACCGAAGTCGCACGAAGCGATACATCCCTTTCGTGGTCTGATTGCCTGAGAGGCTCTCCTGGGCTGCCTGAACCGGTTGATGCGCGCATGCCGAAATTTATGAGCAACGGGAGCC
>JBGMQN010000021.1:3479-9464 GCA_048054495.1 Anaerolineales bacterium | reverse complement strand
ATCAGATTCCGCCAACTGCTGCAGAGGAGCCTCTAGGCCCTCCGACCACCCGTCGGCGACTGCCCCCGTCTGCCGCAAAGGAGCCCCGTCACCCTCCTGCCCCGCAGCGTCCCCTTTACCTTGTATGGCTATGCGCAGCTTAGGCAGCAGCAGATCGAGCAGCGTGGCGAGGATCTCGAGCCCGATCAAGAGAATGGAGATCACAAAACCCCCGTGCACGTTCGCCCATACTGCCGTCATAACGGGAAGCAGCCAGATCACGCGAGAGCCCTTACGCCGGAATCTGTCCAGGGCCCACAACGTCACCGCGGCGAAGAAAAAGGTGAAGATGTGCGGGCGGGCCGCCCAGTAAACGGCGGAAGCCGTGGCGGCAAGCAGCAGCACAAATGCTCGCAGCAAAAGCCGCCCTTGCATCGCCATCCAGACAAAGCCGAATGCGGCTGCCACGACGAGCGCCGTCATCAGGTTGAGACCTGGGAACCCAAGCAGCCGATAAACCGCTATCAACAAAATTTGAGCCAGCCACCCCGGGTAGATCCATTCGCTGCCGAGTCGGGTCAGCGAAAAGGGGTCTAACCTCGGAAGGCTCCCCTCAGAGAGGATCCAATCTCCTACTCGCAGGTGCCAGTAGGTATCGGGTCCGATCGAAAAGCGGAGCGCCATCGTGAAGACTGCCAGAATTGCAACCAGGGGTACCAACCTCCGAAAGCTCACGGCGTTGAATACACTCCGAGTTGGTCTGGCCTCACCGGTTTTGAGAGGCGGTAGAAAACGGTATAGGGTCCGATGGTTGTTTCTTCGAACTCGATTTCGCGCTGAAGCAGGCTGTCCCGCAATCTCTGATTCAACTCTGGAAATTGAGTCGTGATGAATCCAGTTGAGGGGCTTTGAGCCACGATCTCTCCATAGGGCTCATACCGGTCATCACGCTCCGTATATCGAAAGTCTGGATGGTAGGGCAGCCTTGGCGTATAGATGATCCGCTCATCAGAAAGAAATGCCAGCGGGTACGCAACCCAATAATTCGAGTATCCCGTCCACTCTCCTTCTGATTCCAAGAACTCGATTAGCGCCGGGAGAAAGGAGTGGTCCACACGGGCGACCGGATCGAATTGCGTGGTAATTCCCGGTGGATTCTCGTTCGCGGCCTGAATGTTTCCCCACAGATTGAAGATCAGCACCAGGCCAAGCACCGCGTAGGCCCATCGGCCGAAGCGAGGGATGAGCAGCCCAGTGAACAGTTCTCCGGCCATGAGGGCTAGAGGGACTGCGAGTGGAAGAAAGTAGCGACCCGATGGATCTGCGCCAAAGGGCGTCAGCAGGAAGCCTGCCACCAGCACCGTCATGACGCCGATAAGCATCCAGCGCCCCACCCGAGCTTCATCATGCACCCTGAGTCTGGATATGCCGTACACGAGCACGGCCAGCCAGAAAATCAAGGCCACAGGAGCGAGCGGCTCAGCGATCAGCTCAGCAGACCATGGCGCCCTCAACCCAAAGATGACCGTGGGACCAAACAGCAACAGGTTGACGAAATGCTCCAACACGGAGGGGAGAGCGCCTGATGAGGCCCCAGAGACCGCCTCGCCCAGGAGTTCGCTCAAGAATGGATCGTATCCTCTTCTCACCCCTTCTACTATCCAGGGCAGCGCACCGAGCAAGAACATCACAATCGTTGCCACAAGCTTGGCTCTGGATCGCCAAAGTTTGCGAAGCAGCATGATGCCCGTCGGAAGCGTGTAAATGAGAGTCAGACCGAAGGCCCAGAATCCGAGCCCGGCCAGGTACCCCCAGAGGGCAAATCCGTTTTCCCGGCGCCAGACGCGCAGCGCCAGCAGCATGAGCAAATTTCCAATGAGCAGCGCTTCGCCGTAACCCCCCAAGGAGACCGTCGTGTAGAGCATCACATTGACCGCCGGAACCGCAAGCAGTGCGGCTGCCACCCATGCGACCCGCTTGCTGCGAAAAATGGACCATCCGAGGGCGGCGGTAGTCAGAACAGTTGCTACATACAGGAGCGCTTGGAGCAGGCGGATCACCCACACTGCTTCGCCCAATAGCGCGAAACCTACTGCCGCAAGAGTGGCATCGAGGCTTCCCATATAGGCCTGACCGTAGAAGAACGCAGGCCACTGCCCGTCCAGGATATGACGGGCCATCAGCCCAACCACCGCCTCATCTGAATTGAAGGGAAATACTCCCGCGGCCAAAAAGATCAGCTTCAGGGCAAGCCCCGCTATGGCGATCAGGATTGCTCCGATCCAGTACCTTTCGGTCAGCTTTTGGGCTAGCTCTGGCAACTGTATAATCCGTCCGTGCTCCGCAATCCTCTGCGCTGGGCCGAGCTCCTCACTCCGCTCCTCGCCTTTGGAGTCCGCCTGATTCCCGGCCCGCGCACCATTGACGACGCCTATATCACATTCCGCTACGCTCGCAATCTGCTCGACGGTCATGGGCTTGTGTATAACCCGGGCCAGGCGGTCCTCGGAACTACGACACCTCTGTTCGCCATTCTTTTGAGCGCGCTCGGAATTCCAATTGGAGGGGCGGAGGCACCGTTTCCAGTGATCGCGCTAATCGTTAGCGCGGCCGCCGACGCGGCCACCGCGTACCTCCTCATTCGCATCGGGGGCAGGCTCGGCTCGAATGCGGCGGGGGTCGCGACCGCGCTCATCTGGGCCGTCCACCCCTGGTCTGTGACGTTCGCCATTGGAGGAATGGAAACCAGTCTGTTCGTCGCCCTACTAAGCGCCACATTCTACTTACATTTGTCACGGCAACCAATCATGGCCGCCGGAATAGGAGGGTTGGCGCTTCTGACTCGCCCAGACGCCTTGATTTTCTTGGCCCCGATCTTTGTCGATCGGGTACTGGTCACGCTCAGGAAAGAAGAGAACACGCGAAAGCTCGGATGGCAGGAGGCGGCAGCCTTCGGCGCTCCGGTCGGATTGTGGATTGTGTTCAGCACGCTGGCTTATGACTCGCCCATTCCGCAATCCTTGTTCGCCAAGGCTGTCGCGTATGAGCTCCCAGCGAGCGCGGGACTTGTGCGACTGCTGCAACACTACGCGACACCCTTCATCTGGCACGAGATCCTTGGCTCCGCATGGATCGCAGTCGGTTTGATTCTCTATCCCACTCTCTTCGCATTGGGCTCTCTCCTGGCCATTCGCACCAGCGCGCGCGCCTGGCCGCTTTTCGTCTATCCATGGATTTATCTCCTTGCCTACTCAATCGCCAATCCGCTCCTGTTTCGCTGGTACTTGGTTCCTCCAATGCCGCTCTATCTGCTGGGGATTTTTCTGGGCGGGGCTCGCATCTCTCGAGACCTAAGACACTGGTCCCCACTCGCGCTTCTTGCCAGTTTGGGGTTAATTGGAGCCTTATCCGCGTGGACCCTTCGCCCCGATCACGGACCGACCCGACCGGCTCCCGAGATGGCCTTCATTAAGCTCGAACTGCTCTATGAGCAGGCTGCTCAATTGCTCTCAGACCGCATGCAGCCCGGAGACGTACTCGCCGCTGCCGACATTGGCACCCTTGGCTACTATGCTCCAGGAAAGATGCTTGACCTCCTGGGCCTGGTTTCCCCGGTGGCCACCGAATACTATCCTCTCCCGGCATCCGCCTATGCCATCAACTACGCCGTGCCCGCGGACCTGGTGGCTGATCTCAGCCCAGAGTTCATCGTCATCCTCGAGGTTTATGGGCGGAATACTCTTCTCGAAGACCCGCGATTTCGGATGAACTATGAGCTGCAGGATGTGCTGAGTACTGACATTTATGGCAGCGACGGGCTCTTGATCTTCAGCAGATCTAAATCTGAATCAGGCTGATCTCCCGTATCTTCGCCGCCCGGAGTGCCCAGATGGAGGTGTAATTTGTACTGGACCCTCCGTGCGGAAATCAATGGGAGCTCAGATAGTTGCGCAGGAAACTAGCTCCACGCGCTCAATTCATGACCCTACAAAAAGGAAAGAGGCTGTCTCAAGTTGTTTGTGAGACGGCCCCTATTTCGGTGAACACCGTTAGCTGCCAAGCAGCAACGGAACGATCGATGCGCTATTCCCGCAAATAGTCCACCAGCACGCGCCGGTGGGAAGGGTGACGCAGACGACTCAGCGCTTGTGCTTCGATCTGTCTCACTCGCTCTCGAGTGACACCCATCTTTCGCCCTACTTCTTCCAGCGTGTAGCTCTGTCCGTCATGCAATCCATAGCGCAGCTGGAGGATTCGTACTTCCCTGGGAGGCAGCGTGTGCAAAACATCTCTTAGCTGCTCTCGTAGCAGGCTGTGCGTAACGATATCGGTCGGTGCGGGAGATTCCTCATCCTGGATGAAGTCGGAGAGGATCGAGTCCTCCTCCTCATCCGTAGGGGTTTCGAGAGAGATTGGACGACGCGCGACCTGGATCATATTCTCCACCTTCTTTGGAGTCACGCTGAGAGATTCCGCCAATTCTTCTGTGGAGGGATCCCGCCCGAGAAGCTGAGTCAGCTGATGCGAGGTGCGAAGCAAGCGGTTGATCTGATCTCCCATATGAACCGGAACCCGGATGGTCCGACCTTGATCTGCGATCGCTCGAGTTACGGCCTGACGGATCCACCAGGTGGCATAAGTTGAGAATTTGTGCCCGCGACGATAGTCGAATTTCTTTGCGGCGCGTATGAGGCCGATATTGCCCTCCTGGATAAGATCCAGAAACGGAACGCCGCGCCCCATGTACTTCTTGGCCACGCTGATCACCAGGCGCGAATTGGCGGTAATTAGATGTTCCCGTGCCGCCCAACCATCTTCAATGAACAACCGGAGATTCGCACGGTTTCCATCCCCCCTGGCCATCGCCTCGCGCGCCTTCCGACCGCGCTCAATTCTCTTGGACAGAGAAACTTCCTGCTCGGCAGTCAGCAACGGTACGCGTCCGACTTCCTTGAGATAGAGGCCCACGCTGTCATCGGCATCGATCTGGGCCAGATCGTTTTTATCCTTTTCCCGAAGTTTTTCGATTTCGGTAAGTTCTTCGTCTCGAGCGTCATCCTCATCTGGAGCTTCGTCCAGGTAATTTATATTTGCCCTCAGCAGCGAGGCATAGACATCCTCGAGCTGATCCATATCACGCTCTGCGTCTGGGAAAAGCGCCAGGATGTCGTCGCTGGTGACGTAGCCCCGCTCTTTTCCCATCTCGAGCAGGTGCTCTAGAGCCGGGTTCACATCAGCGCCATCCTCGGCAACTGAGAAGCCTGCTTTTCGCTTATGATTCTTTCGCTTGGTCAACTCCGATTTGCTCTCCTTCCTCCGGATTTACACCACTACAGCTTATAGAAAAATTGATCGCGAATCAACACTCAATTTGCGCAATTATGTAACGGGCCTACGGATATGCGTCTGCGCATTTGGCGCTTCTTTAGCAGAAGACTCGGGAACCTGAAGGAGATCCAGTACTTCATCCAGCCCCAACGTACTTACGATCCATACTCCTTCGGTGCCCGGCAGAGCGATATATCTTGAACCTCCAGTCGGCGTTTCACGCCCCACCATAAGAGACAGCTTTTCCCCATTCGAAAGCAACAGCGTCACTCGGTATTCAGGGAGATCCAATCGGTAATCTGAAAGATCTTCGACCTCCGTCAACTTCGCACGCGGGTTGGGAGAGGATAACCAGCTCACCGCGCGCTCCACACTGGCAACCTCTGCTTCGCCCTGCTCCGGCCGAACCATCCTCCAAAGGTCTTCCTCGTGGCGCTCGAATTGAAGCAAATAGCCAGCGGTCAAATCCTCGATGATAAGAGCGACAATATCGGCGCTCTGAACCGTCCAAAGAGGATCAGGAGGCGGCGTGGCTGCTGGTCGTGGCCCCTCTTTCTGTGTCTGGTTCAGGATCAAGGCCGATAGGATGACCGCCGCGAAGGCTCCCAGTGCGATCCAAGTGCTCCTACGAACCATCCCTTAGGGATGCCTCCTGCGGCTCCACCATACCCATCCTCC
>JBGMQN010000021.1:0-3379 GCA_048054495.1 Anaerolineales bacterium | reverse complement strand
GAGAAGGATCGCGCCTGGGATGACGACCAGCGCCAGGATGCTGAGCATCAGCACGGTGGAGGTTGTGGCGGGCACTACCTGGCGCTGGATCTGCTGCCTCGGCGTGATATCGATCAGGTTGTCCATCTTGGCCGCCCAATCCACGCTGTTTACGATCAAATCCCCGTTTCCGCCGGCGAAGAAGCCGCCGTTGGTAGCGAAATCCGCATCCCCGACGATGACGAGCCGAGCGCCAGTCGTGGAATCCTCCAACGCTGCGGCAAGGGCCAATGGCCCGGTGGCCTCGTCCTCATTCTGAACCGATCTCCCGTCCAGAAGAGCATCGAAGTCGGTCTCCCCCCAGGAGCTTTCACTGGAAGACACCAATTCCACGATCGATCGGGTGGGATCCGTCTGGCTGCCGACTTCAAGACTGCGGACAGATGGAAATTGAGTTGTAAAGGTCCGGATCCGTTCGGTGATCGGATGATCACCATATGCGAACGACAATCCAACGTCCGCATAGAACGCTTGCGGATCGATTACGAAGTCGTCCCTCGCATATAGTCCCCAGTTCTCCTGCAAATAGGAGTTCAGGGAATCTTGCTCTGCGTCCAGCTCTGTTATCGGGCTGGGCTCCAGCAACGCGACCAGCGCGCCCCCGGAAAGCAGGAACTCGTCGATAAGATCCAGCTCCTCCTCGCTGAGGGCAGTTGCCGGAGCGGCAGCAACCAGCACTGCCGCGTCCATCGGGATCGCCGCTTCCACAAGAAGATTGAGCGACTCAACTCCGTAATTCTTGGATTCCAATGCTTGCATGAACTGGGCCAGGCCACCTTCATCCGCGGCCCGCAGCTCAAGTTCCCCATGTCCAGTCAGAAAATAGACCGTGCGATTCTCTGGATTGCTCAATCGCACAATAGCCGAAGTGATTTCGATTTCGCTTGGGTAGGGGATTACCTGCGATGCATCCCCCATCTTTACACCCATCCATCCATCCCCCCTGTATCCGAATGCGTCCGCGGCAAGTGGATTCGCATTTGGATCGACAAATTCATAGCTCACCAATCCGTTGCTCTTGATCCCATACTCCTCAAGAACAGGCCGCATCCGATCTCTGGAGTTCGCGCGATCGGGCGAATAGAACCCAACGATGGAGACTGGCTCGGGCAGCTCTGAAAGCAGCAGCAAGGTTTCCGGCCGTAGCGAATTGCTTTTGTCTTCCGTCAGATCCAGACGCTGCGGGAAATTAATCGCCACCCCATTGACGACGACCAATACCCCGAAGAATGCCGCGCTCAGGATCAAAGCATTGCTTCCGTATCGCGCCCGACGCCCGCTGAGGGCCTTACGCACTCGATCACGATCTAAAGCCAGGCCGACGCCCAGGGCCAGTACGCCCATGCCAAGCGCAACCAGGGTCCACAAAGTGGCCCATCGATCGACCACGTATAACAATCCCGCGACCGCCAGCGCCCCAACACCAAAAGCAAAGCAGACCAACACAACCCTGGACCGCTCGAATCTCATCGCCATCGCCTGCTCTCGACCACCTGGCTCGCAAGGAAGAGCGCAAGCGCCGTCATGCTAACGTAATAGATAAGATCGGTGAGGTAAATGACGCCTTGATAAAGGTTGTCATAGTAATGGTTGAGGATCCCTAAGTAAGCGACACTCTGGCTGAATGTGCTGGAACCCGCCCGCACTCCCCCGAGAACCCAGAGAGCCATCGTGATCCCGACCGCAGTCAGGTATGCCGCAGGTTGATTCGAGAACAGGCTGGAGGCAAACAGTCCGATTGCCAGCAGAGCAGCAACCAGTGCGGTAAGTCCGATATAGGCGGACAGTAGGACACCCTGGTCGATTCCCGGCACCGTGAACCGATTGATGATGATCGGGAACACCCATGTTCCAGCAAGGATCACCAGAAGGAAGCCAAATGATCCCAGCCACTTCCCGACCACAACCTCCCAATCGCGGACCGGCGCCGTCAACAACAGCTCAAGCGTGCCCGCACGTTGCTCTCCGGCTAGTAGGCGCATCGTAAACGCCGGGGTTACCAGGATCAATAGGATCACGAGCGGCTGCAGCACCATCCGGCCGTCGGGCAGCATCGTGCCCGTGGGCATGCCAAAGCCGATGTTCATCACGAAAATCCCTCCCAAAACGAGGAAGATAACGGCCGCGCCAGCATAGGCGATGGGGGAGATGAAGTATCGGCGAAACTCGCGGGCCGCGATGATTACGATGCTTCGCATGCGCTACTCAGTGCTCTCGCGAGCATTCTGCTCCTGGGTGAGCTGCAAGAATATGCGTTCAAGACTAACCGATGAAGCGCTGAGCTCGAGCAGGTCCAAGCCGCTTTCAACAACCATTCGCGCAATCATGGGTCGCAGGTCCTTGCCCGGTGGCCCCGAAACTTCGACACCCCCTTCTATGGGCCTGATTTCGTCGATGTCCGATAGGTTCCCCAGTAACTTGACCAATGACTCTGAATCGCTCGAAGTCCGGATCCGAATCCGGGTGGCTCCCGCCAGCTGTGCCTGGAGGTTGTTCGGCGTGTCCTCTGCTACGATACGTCCTTGATTGATAATCAACACTCGATCGCAGATCTGCTGAGCTTCGGACAGGATGTGAGTGGAAAGCATGACGGTTCGATCGGCTCCAACCTCTCGGATGAGATCGCGTACTCCGATAACCTGTGCTGGATCGAGTCCGATCGTCGGCTCATCCAGGATGAGCACTTCAGGTTGGTGGAGCAGCGCTTGCGCCAATCCCAGGCGTTGCCGAAGGCCTTTCGATAGGTTGCCAGCATAGGATTCGGCCCGATCCTGCAGCCCCACTTCCGTCAGCACTTCGTCGACGCGGTCGTCTAGATCCGGAACACGCCGGAGGGATCCCATGAAAGTCAGGTACTCCTTCGCCGATAATTCTGGATATAGCGGAACGGTTTCAGGCAAATAACCGACCCGTTTCCGCACCTCCAGCGAATCATCAATCACGTCGAATCCAGCCACTTGCGCGCTGCCGGCAGTGGGTGGCATATAGCCGGTCAATATGCGCATGGTGGTGGTCTTCCCCGCGCCATTCGGTCCCAGGAATCCAAGGATCTCTCCCCGCCTGGCCTGGAAAGAGATTTCACTCAGAGCCTGGAAGCTGCCGTAGTTCTTAGAGAGATCCTTGACCTGAATCAAATTACTAAGACAAAAAACAACCCGGCGCTACCGTGGCAGGGATGCACATGCTCGGGAGGTCCGGGGTGGAGGATTTGATTTCCCGGTCAGAACTATATCGAATCTCAACCCGGCAAGTCAATATCGAATCGACGTTCTCATTGAATCCTTAAGGAATTCGGTGAGCCGATGCTGGGCTTCCTTGACAGCCATTGTGCCAACTTGTA
>JBGMQN010000037.1:8337-9519 GCA_048054495.1 Anaerolineales bacterium | reverse complement strand
GTGACTTCATAGTTGATGGTGCCCCAGCGCTCGGCGACCTGCTCCGCAGAGATCGCATTCTCGCCTTGGTTCCCTATCAGCACAACTTCATCTCCGACTTCTGCCTCAGGGATCGAATCCAGCTGCACCATGGAGAGATCCATGCATACTCGGCCGACTACCGGCACCTGCTCGCCACCGACCAGCACCTGGTTCCCTTCCATCCTCCGCAGTCCGTCTCCATAGCCGACCGGAATCGTTCCGATCCGTTCCTCATTCTCAGTGACATAGTCGTGCCCGTAGCTCACACCGGTTCCAGCCGGTATCTCTCTCACTCTCGTCAGCTGGCTTTTCCACTGCAGCGCAGGCTGGAATTCTCCTGGCAGGGACCACTCTTTCGAGGGCTGCAGGCCGTAGAGCGCGATCCCGACGCGCACCATATCAAAGTGCGCCTCCTTCAACGCAAACATCGCGGCTGAATTGGCGGCGTGGACAATCGCAGGCCGCAGATCATCCGCATCAAGCTGCGAGAGCGCTTCATCGAATCGCCTTAATTGTTCCCGGTTGGTCGGGGCCGCCGGCTCATCGGCGCGCGCGAAGTGAGTGAATACGCCCTCAAGAGAGATCGAGTCGAAATCTCCAATACTCCGCGCCAGAGATGCGGCCTCACTCGGCGCAGCCCCGAGGCGACTCATCCCCGTGTCCAGCTTGAGATGCACTTTGGCTGTCGAACCTAGAGACTGAGCGACGCGCGCAGCGGCTGCAATATGGTCCGAGCTGCAAACCGTAATCGAGACCTCTCGGGCCACGAGCGGCTCGAGGCTATCCGCTGGCGCCGGACCCAAGACCAGGATGGGATCTTCGATGCCGGAATCTCGGAGCTCCAGTGCCTCTTCGGCACGCGCTACGCCAAACCAGGCTGCACCCCCTCTTGCGGCCGCGCGGGCGGTCTCAACTGCGCCGTGTCCGTAGCCGTTGGCTTTCACAACCGCCATGAGTCGTGCGTCGGTTGACGCAACAAGAGCTCGGGCGTTGCCCTCGATCGCTGCCAGATCGACTTCCACCCAGGTCGCGTGCTTGTTCCGAGGATCCACGGCCGAAGTATACGGAGCCGATGTCTTGATGTCCATGCCGTGGGTATAATCGCCTGCCCTAGGATGTATTTGTAGGGCTCGTCCTTTGCAGTAGTAAAGGGCCTGCCCT
>JBGMQN010000037.1:0-8237 GCA_048054495.1 Anaerolineales bacterium | reverse complement strand
AAAGGGCCTGCCCTGTGCCTGTGATACAGGGCTCGCCGAAACTCCATGTCTGATTTCTCTTTTGAAGTGACAGCGCAGGATGGGCGCGGTCGGACCGGGACATTCCACACTCCTCACGGAGCGCTCGAGACGCCGTTGTTTGCTCCGGTCGGTACCCAGGCCACGGTAAAAGCGCTCACGCCGGAGCAGGTTGGCGAGCTGGGCGCGACGCTCGTCCTGGCAAACGCCTATCATCTGTATCTCCGCCCGGGGGACGAACGGGTGGCCCAGATGGGTGGGCTGCATACCTTCATGCACTGGTCGGGGCCTATCCTCACCGATTCGGGTGGATTCCAGCTTTTCTCGCTTGCAGACCAGCGCGTCGTCGACGATGCGGGCGTGACCTTTCGCTCACATCTCGATGGCTCGGAACATCGGCTGACGCCGGCGAAGGCAATCGCCATCCAGGAGAATCTGGGAGCCGACATCATCATGGCGCTCGATGAGTGTGCCGAACCCTACGATCGGAACTACAACGAATTGGCCATGCACCGCACCCACGAATGGGCCGTCCAATGCCTGGAGGCTAAGACGCGCGACGATCAAGCGCTGTTTGGGATCGTGCAGGGAGGGATATTTCCCGATCTGCGGCGGGAATCAGCCCAATTTATCGCCGCGCTGGATACGCCAGGGATCGGAATCGGCGGCCTGAGCGTGGGCGAAAGCAAGCAAGAGACCTATTCCATCTTGGAAATCCTCGACGCAGAGCTGCCCGTGGAGCGACCGCGCTATCTGATGGGCGTTGGCGCGCCGGAAGACATTGTGGAAAGCGTCCGGCGCGGGGTCGATATTTTCGACAGCGTCCTGCCCACGCGACTTGCCCGCAACCACGCGGCTTTCACGCGAAACGGACGAGTGAACGTGCGCGGGGCAGCACTGGCAGATGACCCGAACCCGCTGGATCCGGAGTGCGAGTGCTACACGTGCGCGAATTTCTCTCGTGCCTATCTGAGGCATCTCGCGGTTTCGAAAGAGATGCTCTCCGCGACCCTGCTCTCCATTCATAATCTGCGGTGGTTGATCGACCTGATCCATAAATTGCGCGGTGCGATCAAAGGTGGCCGGCTGGCTGCGTATGCTGATGATTACCTGAGACAACTCGAGGTCAAGCAGTGACCTGGTTTCAGGCTTTGGTGCTGGGCGCCATTCAAGGTGCGGCAGAATTCCTGCCTATTTCTTCCTCCGGCCATCTGGTCCTTATTCCGTGGTTGCTCGGCTGGGAGATTGACGCAGCGGTTCTCTTCCCATTCACCGTCGTTTTGCATTGGGGAACGCTATTGGCACTGATCGCGGCGTTTTGGAGCGATCTGGTGCTCATGACCTCCGCCGTATTCCAGGGCCTTCGCACACGAAACCCCTTTGGTTCCACGGAGGCCAAGCTGGCCTGGCTTCTTCTCTTGGCCACTATCCCGGCCGCGATCGCGGGAGTGCTATTCGGCGATGTGATTGAACAAGCCTTTGCCCGGCCTGAGTGGGTGGCGGCGCTACTGCTGATCAATGCCGGCATCCTGATGATGGGGGAGTGGTTTAGGACTCGGCGCAATTCTGAGGGCGGGGTTCCCCAAGCCGGACTTTCTGAGCTCAAGGTGCCCGACGCGGTCGTAATCGGCCTGTTTCAAGTACTGCCATTGTTTCCAGGTATTTCGCGATCGGGAAGCACGATAGTCGGCGGTCTCTCGCGCGGTTTTGGCCGTTTCGAATCGGCGCGTTTTGCGCTCCTGCTGGCGATACCGGTCATGCTAGGAGCGGGTGTGATCACATTGAGCGACTTCGGCACGATTTCATCCGAAGCGCTCCAAGAGCTCGCAGTAGGATTTGTCGCGGCGGTGGTCGTGGGGTTTGCGTCCATACGCTGGTTGTTGAGATTCCTCTCCCACGGCTCACTGCGCGCATTCGCCGCTTACACCGCAGTCGTAGGCACATTGGGCTTGGCGGTAGCAATCTTTCGTGCCTAAAGCCGGAGCGCTGATCGCGGGAGCCATAGCGCTCACGGCCTGCGTGAGCTCGACTCCCGAGGCCGCACCCGCACTTCCTACGCCGTTCCCCGAGATCGCGACCACTCCAGAAATGAAAGCGTGGACTACCGCACGCATCGTCTCCTTCCGGGAGGCACAGGAGGTCGAGACGTTCATCGGATTGGGTCTCCAGGTCCTGGCGCTTCCCGCGGCGTTCGAGTCTGCAGAGGCACAAGACTTAACGCTTGTCATCTCTTCCACAGAACCGCCCCCCGGCTGGTTTGCCACTCCGTTGGGGAGAGAGCCGGTCGCGGTTGTGGTAAATGCCAATAACCCACTGCGTGGCCTGGCGCCAGACGAGATCATCGGCATATTCACCGGGCGAACGGTCAATTGGCAAACGCTGGGCGGGCCGGACTTACCCATCCGGCCTGTCATTCCGTTGGAGGGCGCCGAGACCCGGAGCCACATGCAGCAAACCCTGCTGGGCGATCGGCGGTTTACGTCCTCGGCTCTGCTGGGGCCCAGTCCCGAGGCGGTGCTGGCGTTGGTTCAAGAGGATCTGGGAGCGATCGGCATACTCCCATTGTCCACCGTCTCCGCAGATGTCGGTCTGCTGTCTATCGATGGCAAAGACCCATTGCAGGAAGAGGGGTATCCCTGGCTGATGGAAATACTGGCGATGGCGCCGGCGGAGCCTGGTGGGATCGTAAGGGAGTGGTTAGCGTGGCTGCAAGCGGCGGGACGGTAGGAGTTCTGACAACCGAGGGGACCCTATCGCGCCCGTAAACTCCGATAGGTTAAATTCCATTCAAGAAGGGATTGGTGCGACGCTCCATACCGACGCTCGTGGCAGGGCCATGGCCGACCAGAAGCTGCACCTCATCGGGAAGCGAAAGCACCTCCTGCTGGATGCTCGAGAGCAGCGTCTGCGTGTCCCCGCCTGGCAGATCCGTGCGACCGACGCTTCCACGAAAGATGAGGTCGCCGCAGAAGACGGCTCCTCCCTGGTGGTATTTGAGGATCACATGCCCTGGCGAATGGCCGGGCGTATGGCGTACTTCGAACTCATGCGCCCCCAAACTCAGCTTCATCCCATGCTCAAGATAAACTGTCGGCTCCGGGCCCGGATCGAAATCCGGAATCTCAAATGCAGACGCTCCGCCACCCATTCGCCAGAGAGAATGGTCATCTGCGTGCAGTGCCACCGGTATGGGTGTAGCAGAAGCGTCTGAAATCGCTCCCGCTCCACCGAAGTGATCGAAGTGCGCATGGGTGAGCCAGATTTGATGGATGCGCCAGCCTCGGAGCTCCGCCTCACGGTAAATGAGGTCGCCATCCCAGGCTGGATCGATGACCACCGCCAGCTTGCTCTCGGGATCGCCGATAAGGTAGGCGTTCGTTACGGCAGGTCCGAGAGCGAACGCCGAAACTTCCAGGTCTCCGATCAGGAACGAGTCTGAGGACATGTCAGGTTAAGGAAGGAACTGGTAGTCCCAGCCGAAATCCGCCGCAAGATAATCTTCGCCGGGTTCTAACATCACGGTCAAGTCTACCCGAGGCTCTCCAGGCGGATTCGTCCACCCGCCTGGAATCAGGATTGAGCCGTTAACAGCGCCGGTGGCATCCACGCTGATGCAGTAGGTGCCGGTCGGTAGCCCAGAGAAGGCATAGGTCCCGTCGTCACCCGTTCCTGCAAATGCCAAGCCAGTCGAGGGGCAGGCGCCATTGCCGAGCATGACCAAGACGCCCGCTATTCCGGACTCCTCCGGCTCGATCAAGCCATTTGCCTGGTAGCCACCGCCTTCCGCCTCCACGCAACCCGAAGTGGGCGCGCCGTCTTCCAGCCCACACTCGTCATGCCAGACCCGGCCGCCGATCGAACCGGGGGTGGGTGGAGGTGGGACGTAGGGCAGCTCGTCCGGCGAGAAGTTGATGTTCACCGTCACATCCGTGACCCAGCAATCGTCCAGCCTCTTGGGAAGCTGCACCCACCACCAGACACCCTCCTCGTCTCGCCCCTCGACGCGCGCCGATTCGCCTTCCAGCAGGTAGCCGACTACCTCATAAACCGTCCCCGGCCCAGACCGGCAGTTGGTGTCCGTAACGGCCGTCACGTGGGGAACTCCACTCGAATCTCCAGCTCCCGGTTCGGGCTTGGCCTCTGGCAGCAGAAGATAATCCCAGCCAAAATCGACACCGGAGTAATCCTCGCCGCCAGCTACCTCCACAGTGAGCATTGCCTCGCCGTTAGCGGGGTGACTCCAGACCCCAGGAAGCAACAATCGAAGGTTAGCTTCGCTGTCGGAATCGATCGATACACAGTAACGCCCGGGTCCGTAGCCGACAAATGCGTAGGATCCGTCTGCGCCAGTGGTGGTGGATTCCAGGCTTATGGAAGGACAAGCGCCCGACCCGAGGTCGATCTTGATGCCTTCGATCCCGGGCTCCCCACCCTCACGCACGCCATTGGCTGCGTAGCCGCCGCCAGCGATCGCCAGGCAGCTTCCTTCCGGCCCTCCGCCAACGGCATCGCAGAAGTCATGCCAAACGGTGCCGCGGATGATCGTTCCGGCGGGGGTCGGCGTGGAGCTCCGCTCCTGCGCAGGAAAGTTACAGGCCGTTGCCAAGGCAGCGATCGTGGCCGCCAGAATCCATACCGCGTGCCTAGTCCCCATTTGCGGGTCGACTATATCACAGCGCGAGCATGGCCCCGGAAGGGCCTATGTTATGCTTTGCGCGCCCCGCCATAGACTATGACCGTCGCCGAATTCGTACTTCCTCAAGCCAAACAACGTAGCCACCTCTCCGTCAAGCGGTGGATCCTGGCGCACACCCTGGGTCACTTCTGGATCGTGCTGATGGTGCTGGTAGGCGCTTTTGGCAATGCGGCCCTTGCCACGGCAGTTCCGCTGTTGCTCGGCCAGGCGTTCGAAATCGCGATCGATGGCCAGGATGTCGCTCAAGGACTGGCGAGGATTGCGATCCTGATCGTTGTCACCCAGGTGATCCGCAGCGTGCTGCAGTTGGGACGGAACTTCGGAGCAGACTTGCTGGGCCAGCGGCTGGAACGCGATATTCGGGAGGAGCTTTACCTCAGCCTGCTCGGAAAGAGCATGACCTTCCACAATCTGCAACCGGTCGGAGACACGATGGCACGCGCGACGAATGACGTGCGTGAGATTGGCTTGATGTTCAACCCGGGATTCAACCTGGTGATCGGATCCGCAAACTTTATCCTGCTTCCTCTCATTGTCGCCCCCTCCATCTATCCGACGCTAATTGTGATACCCGCCCTTTTTGCCCTCTCTTATATAGCGGCGGTCTGGGCCTACTTGAGAGAGCTCCGCCCGGTAGCGGAGGATGCGCGGAAGGCGTTCGGCACCATGAATGCCCACCTGTCCGAAGCGATTGATGGGATTGAGGTGGTCAAGGGGCACGCGCAGGAGGATCAAGAGGTGGAGCGCTTCACGAGCAATGCCGCCTCCTATAGGGCCGCGTTTGTACGGCAGGGAGATATTGAGGCTCGCTTCCTCCCCCTGCTGCTGCTCGGTCTGGCCGAAGCGGGTGCTTTCCTTCAGGCGGTGATCTTATTCCAGCAAGGGATCCTTGAGCTTGGCGACGTGGTGGCCTTTGTGGGCCTGATTCAGCTATTCGGGTTTCCTACATTCGTATCTCTCTTTGCCTACTCGCAGGTCTCTCTAGGCATGGCCGGGGCGCGGCGAATTCTGGATCTCATCAATCAGCGCACGGAATTGGATCGCAACCCACAGGGCCATTCGGCTCCGATTCGGGGTGAGATCGAGTTCCGCGGTGTGAGCTTTTCTTATGGAGAAGGCAACGGAGCGCTTAAGGATTTGTCATTTCGCCTTCGGCCGGGTCAGACGCTGGCCATCGTCGGTCAGACCGGCTCTGGCAAGACGACATTGGCCAAGTTGATCAACCGCATCTATGAAGTCGGCGACGGCCAGGTACTTGTCGACGACATCGATGTGCGTGAGTGGGACATGGCTTCGCTGCGTAAGCAGATCTCGATCATCGAGCAGGACCTATTCCTGTTCTCGCGTTCGGTCGCCGACAATATCGCCTTCGGCAAGCGAGGCGCTACGCAAGAAGAGATTATGCGGGCAGCTATCGAAGCCCAGGCGCATGAATTCATCTCCAGTTTTGCGGATGGATATGAGACGGTCGCTGGTGAGCGAGGAGTAACGCTCTCAGGAGGCCAACGACAGCGGATCGCGCTTGCCCGCGCGTTTCTAACCGACCCGCGCATCCTCATTCTCGATGATTCGACCAGCTCTATTGACAGCGCGACCGAAGATGAGATCCAGCGAGCCATTTTTCGCGCGGCGGAGGGGCGCACCACGGTCATCATCACACACCGGCTGTCTCAGATCCGCTGGGCCGACCTCATTCTGGTGCTCAGGCGCGGACAGATCGCCGCCCTCGGCACCCACGAAGAGCTGACCGAGAGTTCTCCAGCCTACCAGCAGATCTTCGCCCAGCTCGCAGACTAATGGGATTCTTTACAGATTTAGCGCGCGAGGACTACGACCGCACCTACAGCGACTGGGAACTGGTTCGTCGATTGGCGACCTACTTCAGGCGCCACGGCAGGAAGTTGGCCATCATTCTCCTAGCTACACTTTTCGTGGCCGGCGCCGGCGCGTCGTCGCCGATCCTTGTTTCATTGGGTGTTGGACTGCTAGAGGAAGATCCGCAGAGTTCGCTGCTGTACCTGATTACGCTGGCGCTGTTCGCGGTAGGAGCGGTCGTCTGGATGGCAAACTGGGCCCGCAGGCGGGCCATCACCCGGGTGATCGGTGACGTCATGCTTGACCTGCGCAAGGAGGCCTTCAGTGCCACCGCCTCCCATGACATGTCTTTCTACGATGAGCATGCCTCCGGAAAAGTCGTCAGTCGAATCACTTCTGACACCAATGAGTTCGCACAAGTTTCTGTCTTGCTCGCGGATCTAAGTACACAAATGGTACAGGTCATCATTCTGATCATTGTGCTGTTTCAGATTGATGTGCGACTGACGCTGCTCATTCTGGCCATGCTGCCGATTCTGTTCCTGGCCTCCTGGGGATTCCGACGGTGGGCTCGAAGCGTGATGCGCCGTGCCATGCGGGCGGTAGCAAACGTGAACGCCAGCATCAAGGAAGCCGTGACGGGCATCATGGTGGCTAAGAACTTCAGGCAAGAGGAGTCAATCTTTCGCGAATTCGATGCCGTCAATCGCCAGTCCTATTCAGTGAACATCAGACGGGGGTTTGTGCTGGCGCTCGTTTTCCCAACATTAAACGCCTTGATGTATGTGGGAACGGCGATCGTGGTCTTCGTGGGCGGTCTCAGCGCCGCACAGGGCGCCATCGCAATAGGAGCCTGGTATCTATTCCTGCGCAGCCTGGATCGGTTCTGGTTTCCAATACTTGGCCTATCTTCCTTCTGGAGTCAAATTCAAGGAGGGCTGTCCGCGGCTGAACGCGTATTCGCGCTGATTGACGCCGAATCGGCCGTGGTTCAAACCGCTCACTTACAGGTGCCTAAGTTAGGCGGAGAAATCCGGTTCACAGACGTCGAGTTTCGTTACCGGCCCGATGAGCCGATACTGGAGGCCTTCAACCTCACAGTCGAGCCTGGAGAAGATCTCGCTCTGGTAGGCCATACGGGAGCCGGTAAATCATCAATCGTCAAGCTGGTAACTCGCTTTTATGAATTCCAGGGCGGCCAGATTCTTGTTGACGGACTCGATATCCGCACCCTTGATTTACGTGACTACCGCCGCCAGATCGGTCTCGTACCGCAAAATCCGTTTTTGTTTTCAGGAACCGTGCTGGAGAATATCCGCTATGCCAGACCCAATGCGACCGAAACCGAAATCGAGGATTTGGCACGCCGTATTGGCTCCGGAGAATGGATGGAAGCGCTTCCGGAGGGGTTGCAAAGCGAGGCGGGCGAACGCGGAAAGTTGTTATCGATGGGCCAGCGCCAGCTGGTTTCGCTCATGAGGGTACTCATTCAGCGTCCAGCAATATTCGTTCTGGACGAGGCGACCGCCAGCGTCGACCCTTTCACCGAATCTCAGATTCAGCAGGCCTTACAGCTTATCCTGGCCGACACTACCTCCATCTTGATCGCACACCGCCTCTCGACCGTCCGTGCGTCGGACCGCATCATTGTGCTGCGCCAGGGCAGCATAATCGAAGAAGGCGATCATGAACGGCTTCTAGCCTCAGG
>JBGMQN010000088.1:17646-27192 GCA_048054495.1 Anaerolineales bacterium | reverse complement strand
AGATCACCGATCGCGAAATCTAAAACACCCGATCATGTGATCGTCCACCATCCCGACCGCCTGCATGAAAGCGTAGCAGATCGTGCTTCCAACAAATTTGAACCCGCGTCCCTTCAAGTCGGCCGCCATCGTCTCAGACTCGGGGCTGGTACTTGGCAGCCCTCGCCAATCACTGACCGGATCGCTGCGCAAGGTCTTGTGCCCAGTAAATCCCCAGATGTACTTGTCGAAGGACCCCATTTCCTTTTGGATTTCCAGTACGCGCTGGGCGTTATTGATCGTGGCATCGATCTTCTGGCGGTTGCGGACGATACCTGCATCGGCTAGCAGTCGCTCTCGATCTGCCTCGTTAAACTTTGAGACTTTCTTTGGATCAAATCCGGCAAAGGCTCTGCGAAAATTCTCTCGCTTGTTGAGGATGGTTCGCCATGAGAGGCCGGCCTGGAAACTGTCCAGGGCGAGATGCTCGAACAGCATTTGGTCATCGTGCTCCGGCCTACCCCATTCGTTGTCGTGGTAGTCCGCCATCAGCGCGTCCTCGTCGCCCCAGCAGCGTGAGATCTCCTCGCTCACTTTCGCTCCTCCGCCCATTCTCCAAGTAGTCCGGCTTGTCGATCAGTTCTCCTCTAATTCCGCCACTGTCACTCCCTCCCCACCCTCGGAGGGTTCCCCGGGGCGGAAGGACGAGATATAGGGGCTACGGCTCAGCTCCTCGCGAATGGCTCGCCGCAGGGTGCCCGCTCCTTTTCCGTGCACCACTCGAAGCGAAGGCATCCCTGCCAGGTAGGCGGCGTCCAGCCTGCGCTCCAATGCCTCCAGCGCTTCATCCACGGTCTGTCCTCGCACATAGAGTTCCATCGGTGGGGCTTCGGCCACAACACGGAGCCCTACCGGGTCGCTCCTCGCCTGGTCTCGCGCGGGGAGTTCGGTCGGCGGTCCCAATTCCGACAACCGGGCCTGCACCCTGAGCCTCCCCACCTGGACTTCTGCCTTTCCTCCCTGGAGAGCCGTTACGACCCCGTCCGCGTCGATGGTTCGAATATGAACATAGTCGCCCACTTTCAGATCCTCCAACTCTACGACATCCTGGCTGCGCTCGACGACGGCGGGCTCCAGGGCGCTCTCCACTTCTTCGAGCTCCTGCTCGACTTCGCTGACCGGATCCAGTGCCGCTCCGGCCGCCGCCAATTTCAGTCGGAGGCGGTCCACCTCTTTTGAGAGCTCTTCGGTCTGAGCCAGTGCCTGCTGGCGTGCGGCGTCCAGTATCTCCCGGCGTTCCTCTTCGATACGCTCCAGGTGCTCCCGAAGCTCATCCCGAAGCAATCTCGCTTCCGCACTGGCTTCCTGCGCGGAGCCCCGGGCCTCTTCTGCCTCGTCGCGCTGATGCCGGATCTCTTCGAGCAAGCTGTCCTCTTGTTGATCTTCAAGCGAAATCCGCTCGCGGGCCCGACCAATCAGGCTGGGATCGAGGCCCAGGCGTTCTGCGATTGCCAGGGCGTTCGACCGGCCGGGCAAGCCGATTCTCAATCGGTAGGTCGGCCGCAGGCTTTCCACGTCGAACTCCACGCTTGCGTTGCGCACCCCAGCTTTTTGGTGGGCGTACAGTTTCAGTTCAGGAAAG
Organism: Anaerolineales bacterium; assembly: GCA_048054495.1. Taxonomy (GTDB): domain Bacteria; phylum Chloroflexota; class Anaerolineae; order Anaerolineales; family E44-bin32; genus JADFRG01. Next base: position 25,571 of record JBGMQN010000088.1, on the reverse strand, counting down.
TGCGTGGCAACCAGGGTCACCGCGCCGCGCTCAACAAACTCAGCCAGGAGTGCCTGAGCCAGCGCGGCTCCCTCTCCCGGGTCCGTCCCCGCTCCCAGTTCATCCAGCAATACAAGCGACGCTCCATCTGCAGAGCCCAGGATGCGAACAATGTTCGAAATGTGGGAAGAAAAGGTGGAAAGGGATTGCTCCAGGGATTGTTCGTCTCCAATGTCGGCAAAGATGGCCCGAAACATGCCGAGCTCCGCGCCCGGTGCGGCCGGAACGTGCATTCCGCATTGAGCCATGGCCACCAGCAAGCCTGCGGTTTTGAGGGTCACGGTCTTGCCGCCAGTGTTCGGTCCGGTGATAACCAGGGCTTGAACCTCGGGCTCCAGCACCAGATCAATGGGCACCACAGTCCGCGGATCCAGGAGCGGGTGCCGCGCGCGCTCCAGATGAAGCTGGAATCCCGAAGGGTCGAGATCGTGTAGGGCCGGCTCCGCAGCATCGATCGCCTCCGCGTAACGCGCCTTCGCAAAGGCCAGATCCAGTCTGGCCAGCGCCGCTACGGAAATAACGATTTCGTCGCTCCTGCTCCCGACCGATTCCGACAGCTTAGTCAGGATGCGGCGCACCTCCGCCCGCTCCTCCAGTTCGAGTTCCCGGACCCGATTATTCAACTCGACGACCGGCAGTGGTTCAACGAACAGCGTAGCTCCCGAAGTGGACTGATCGTGGATCACCGCCTCCATCTTTCCCTTGAATTCTGCCTTCAGGGGGATCACCGAGCGGCCCTCACGCTGCGTGACGATCGGCTCTTGAAGCATGGAGACCACCTTCGGGTCACTCACCATGCTTTCCAGTTTCCGGGTTACGCGCTCACGAGCGCTGCGCAGGTTTCGCCGGACGGAACCGAGCTTCTTGGAGGCCCCATCCCGCACCTGGCCACGATCGTCTACTGTGCGAGATATAGAATCGATGAGTTCCGATTCTTCGCTGAGGTCGGCCGCGATTCGGCTTAAAACAGGATAGGTCTCTGCCTCCTTCTTGAATCTACGGGCAAGTGTGCGTGCCGAGATCAGCGTGGCCTGGATGTCCAATAGTTCCTGTGTTTCCAGGACAGAACCCCGCCCGGCCGCTTCCACCTTCGACCGGACGTCCCGCGCTCCACCTACCGTCAGTTTCCCGTCGCCCGCAAGCAGTTGGCGCGCCTCGGTTGTCTCGGCCTGCAATTGCTGCGCGATTTCCAGGTAGGTGGTGGGTACGAGATCCAGCGCGAGCTGGCGCGAGGCAGAGAAGTCGGTTACTTGCGCAAGCCGCTCTAGAACGATGGGAAGTTCAAGCGTCTGGAGGTCTTTGGGATCCATGCGGCCGCGAGTGTAACATCTCAGAGTAAAGGCAGACCGTCTTCGAGGGTTGGGTATGCAAGGTGAGGCAATAGGTCCCGTTTCATGCGCCTCGTATCTCCGACGTGGGACACCATCCCGATGCGGATAAAGTCCCTGTGGAGAGGCGCAGCCTTGCCGGTGACCATAGCGAATGCCTCGACAGCCGTCGCCCCGAAGTAGAAAGTCCAGCCTGGCAATCGCAGAGGCCGTGCATATCCCCAGTGGTCCGCGAAGCGGTCCAACCCATCCTGCAGCGTCAGTGGGAGGTCATCCCCAAGGTGATAGATCCCTGTGGCGCTGTCGCTCTCGATAGCGGCGCGTGCGCAGCCCAAGAAGTCCGGAAGTGCCAGCCAGTGATACCAGGTCGGCTTCCGCCATACGGGAAGCATCCGGCGCCTCATCAGCCAGCGCGCCGCCTCGACCATCAGCACGCCACGGCCGTAGATCGTTCCCGAGCGAAGGATCACCGGCGTGGTACTGCTGCCTTCGGTGCGCCTAAGGATCTCGCGCTCTGCCTGAAGCCGAGTTTGAGCGTGCACAGAAGGCGGGCTTTGGTCTAGACGACCCGATGCCGGGTGTTCAGGCGTGGTATCCCCCTCAACATGCGGAAAGCTGACCAGCACAAATTTTCCGACTCCCGCCGCAAGCGCCTCGTCCAGCAGATTCTGGACAAAGACGATATTGGTCTTGGGGAGGAAGCGCGCCGGTCGAGGTTCAAACAGGACCCCAGCAAAGTGCACGATGCAGTCGACACCGGTGCACACCCCGGCCAAGGTCGACGGATCGCCAAGGTCAGCCCGAATGACTTCCACGTTGCTCGCCGCGCGCAGATCTGAGCCGATCTCGGTGCGGTGTGTCATAAGTCGCAGGCTGTGCGGATAGTCAAGCAGGAAGCGGGAAAGGAAGCCGCCCAGGTTGCCTGCGGCGCCAGTGATCAGAACTCGCATGCGACCCACATGTGCACTAACAAGAAAGGGCGGGCCTGGCGACCCGTCGTCTCTTTCCATCCCATGGGGAGGCCCGCGAACTATTCTGAGAGGTCCACCAGTTCCGAGAGCGTAACAACTTTGTAGCCTCGCGCGGTCAGTTCCGGCAGCACCCGGCGGAGCGTATCGGCGGTCCGCTCTCCACGCAGCCGGTGATCATGCAGCACAATTACATCTCCCGGCCGAACCCGCCACAAGATAAATTCCGAGGCGAACCAGGAGGATGGGATTAGGTGGTCGAATGGATACACTGACCCGAGCGCCATCCGGTAGCCGTTCGATTCCGCCGTATCGATCATGTTGGCCGTAAACCAACCGGATCCCGGCCGCAACCACCGAATCTCGTCGAACTCGGTCAGAGCTGAATCTGCCGCGATGAGATCTTCCGCGAACCCTTCGCGACTCAGCCGAATGCTGGGCTCCTCGTTCGTCATGTGATTGCCAAGCTCGTGACCTTCCTCGAGCATCCGCTCAATCAAATGCTCGTTGCCGGGAATGCGTTCTGTGATCACGAAGAAAGTCGCCTTCGACTCATATTGCTGGAGTAGATCCAGAATAGCCGGAGTTGTTGAAGCGTCAGGGCCGTCGTCAATCGTGAGAGCCACGACGCGCTCCTCTGTCCGAACAGAGTAGGTCACGCGTTTCGACAACGATCCCAATAGCCAGTTGGGTTGAATCATGAGCAATGCCAGCAGCACAAGCGCCAGCGCGGCAAGAATCCATCGCTTGCTGATTTCTCGCTATCTCCTCTAGGCACGGTTCTCGACCAGCATGCGCCTCAGCACCTTGCCGACGAAAGACTTCGGAAGGTCCTGCCTGAATTCGATTTCCCAGGGCACCGCGTAGGGCTCCAAACGGCGGCGACACATCTCCAACAGCTCATTCTCTGTGAGGTCCGATCCCGGCCGGGGCACGACAAAGGCCTTCACGCGCTGGTCGCCATCTTCGGCCGTGACGCCGACCACCGCAACCTCCATAACCTTTCCATTCTCGTAAAGGACTTCCTCCACATCTCGTGGATATACGCTGTACTCACCCGCCATAATCGTATCTCGTACCCGGCTGATGATGGTGAAAAAACCATCCGCATCCATTACGGCCACATCGCCCGTGTGGAGCCAACCGTCCCGCAAGACCGACTCCCCACCTTCATCGCCGCCAAGATAACCCTGCATGACCTGTGGACCCTTCACGACCAGCTCGCCAACGCTGCCGGCCGGCAAGTCCTCGCCCGACATCAGGTCAACAACCTTGGCCTCCGTGTTTGGGAGCGGCACTCCAATGGAGCCCTCCTTCCCGGTGGCTCCGAAGGGATTGGAGTGCGTGGCCGGCGAGGCTTCCGTTAATCCGTATCCTTCTACTAGCCGGCCCCTCGTTAATTTCTCAAACTTCTCCTGCACCTCGACCGGCAGTGGCGCCGCTCCGCTGATACAGAAGCGGATGGCCCCAAGGCCATAGGATCGGACGTTCGGTGCATTATTAAGCGCCATATAGATGGTGGGCACTCCCGGAAAGAGCGTGGGCTTGTGCTCCTTGATATGATCCAGCACCTGCTGCAATTCGAAGACCGGCAGCAGCACCATGGTGGCGCCGATCGCGATGGGCAGGTTCATGGCCGCAGTCATGGCATAGCTGTGGGAGAATGGGAGCACACAAAGAAACGTTTCACGGCCGGTCGCCATGTCGGGCACCCAGTGCCGCAGTTGAAGGGCATTCGCCACAAGGTTCGCGTGGCTGAGCTGCACCCCCTTCGGCTCATCCGTCGTCCCGCTCGTAAATAAAATAACCGCAAGATCGTCCCCGGTAACCTCCACATCGGGCGCCTCTCGGGAGGCATCCATCATCAGTTCTTCCATGTTGAGCGCGGCAGACGTATCGGCCCCGTCCTGGCCGAGCCCTGCTGTTTGCCAGCGCGCCATGAGCTGTTGGTAGACCCGTCTCGATACCGCCTGCCGGATATCGGTCAACACGACCGTCAACCGGTCTCCGGCTGCCTGCGCCAGTTCGGCGAAATCAGTGAGGGTCACCAGGACTTTGGCCTCCGCGCGTTGAAGTTGGGCCGCAATCTGCTGTGCGTTGGCCTCTGGATTGGCCAGAACCACGACCGCCCCGATCTTCAACGCCGCGTAGTAGGCGATGATCATTTGCGGCATATTGGGCAGCACGATCATCACCCGGTCTCCGGGACTGACACCGAGCCCATGCAGCGTGTGCGCAAACTGATTTACGCGCCGGTTGAGCTGCTTGTAGGTGAGATGGGATCCGTAAAACAGGGTCGCGGTGCGGTTCGGCATCCAGTCCGCAGTCGTCTCCAGAAATCTGTGCAGTGGTTGCCGGGGGATCGGTATGGTATGAGGAACATGCCCATCGTAGCTCATTAGCCATGGCCGATCGGCGACGGAGCCGGATTTCGCGGCTTGGTCTCTCCAGGTGAAGCGGCGTTCCCCCTCTCCAACGAAACGCCCGATGGCGCGGTTTACCGCAGCATGCCGCTCCAGCTGCACCTTGTGCTTGGAGGCCCCTACGTCGACGATTTCCGCGCCGGGAATCGCTTCCCCAACCCCTTCAAAGACGCGGCGCGGGAAGTATCGATCGCGTTCCCCTGTGATCAACATGGTGGGCGTCGTAATCTCACGCAGCATCTCCCAGCCGTTCCACTGCTTCATGTTGTTGAGCAACATGCTCTTCATCACATGCACTTCGGCGTTCCAACGCGGGCGATAGCGCCAGAAGGGGATCATGGCCGCAGTTGGAACGCGTGATAAGAGCGAGGTCGCCCGAGGCAGCGGATATTCGCCGGCGGTAGCCACCAGGATAAGTTTCTCCAATCGCTCCGGGTGGGCCTTGGCGAACTCCACGCAGATGGAGCCGCCAAAAGAGTGGCCGGCCAGGGTGAATCGTTCTGGCAGGTTGAGCGTGTCGGCGATGTTGAGGATGTCGTCGACGAGCTCCGGCATCGTGTACCGTGTATACGGCGCGTCGCTTTGCCCATGCCCGCGCAGGTCGGGCGCAATTACACGATAGTCTCGCGAGAAGTAATTGAGCTGGTGCTCCCAGGTCTCTGCTACTCCCGCGTACCCGTGCACGAACACGATCGTGCGCTCGACGCCTTCCGGCCACAGATCAATAATGCTCAGGAACGAATCCGACACTCCCCGGATCGGCACATTGACCCGGTAGAGGTTGAAATCCACCTGAATCGCGCTGCGCTTGAATCCACGGAACTTGTGCTTCATGAGACTATTCTACATTGTGAGAGAGCACCGAATGGAAGTCGCGCTGCGCAATGGCCCGAACGAGGTCTCAAACGCGGCAAATCTATGCCGAGGCGCCGGCGTAACTCTTGAGGCCGCGAAACCAGAACCACCGCGAGGCGCCCAAGGCGAGCACGGTGACAAAGAGCGCCATCAGCAGAATGGGAAGTGATAATCGATCGGTGAGGGCTTGCGCCGGGACAGTCACCGCAAACGCGACCGGCACCACGAAGGTCAACCCCAGCCGGAGCAGAGAAAGCTGGCGGACTGGCTTGCGTACCAGTTCCTGAAGCTCAAGAATCTCGATGTATTCGTCTACCGTGCGCTTGAACTGCTCCCGGTCAAGATCGTAGATGGCCTGATTGACCTCGAAAGAATCGATGGCGGGAATGTCCCAAATCAGCTGATTCCGCTGGCCAGTTACAAGCGTGATCTGTCGCAAGAAGTCTTTTTCTCGCTCGTGTGGCTCATATCCCAACACAAGAGCCTGGCCGCCGGTCGGGTGCAGTAGCCCGGATAGCATTTTGAGCGTGGTCGTCTTTCCCGCACCGTTAGGGCCCAGGAAGCCGATGATCTCGCCGGGCTCGATCTCGAAATTGATGGATTTGACCGCCTCCACTTCCTTTTTTTCGCGGCGGAACACTCCGCGCAGCGCGGCGCGCAGACCGCCCGACCGCTCGTGGACGATATAGGTCTTGGATAGGTTCCTAACGGAGATCGCGGAATTCATGACCGATGTACGATGCGAGCTTCCCAGCTGCATTTAGGCCAATAAGACCCCCTCCCTCGGGGAGAGGGTCTTGGCGACCCTTGAGTATAAGCGAGGTCTTTTGGGTTACTTGCCTTGAGCTAGGACGTGATCGAGGGTTTCAGCAGATTCCAGGTTCGTCCGCCGTTAGTCGTGGTGACCAATGCAAGCGCGTCGCCTTGTCGAGCGACCGCCCACCCCATCTGATCGTTCACGAAGCTGAATTGGCCGTCCCATTGCACATTCTTGATATGGTCCCAGGACCGGCCTCCATCCAGGGTCTGATAAATTTGTCGGTCAAAAGCGTACGCCATCTTGGGACTTAGCAGGGCCAGCTCACCCCCCGGGTATAGGTAACTTTCCCAGGTCGCGCCGCCGTCCTGCGTGGTGTAAATATAGTTCAGCTTCAAGCCCGTTCGACAGCTCACCGCCACTGCCCCAATGAGATCGGAAACGAGCTGTGGCGAGTGGCCCTCGCAGAGTTCGGTTTCAAACAGTTCGGGCCGGCTGTCCGGCGCGGGAAGCATGAGCGGTTCCCAACTTCGTCCGCCATCCTGGGTGACTGCCACTTCGGGTGCTACGATCGGGCAATCCGCCACGGTCACCCAACCCACCATCAGACTGGCAAAATCCACGCCACTCTTGCGGCAGCTCTGCAGGCCGCCTTCCGCCGGAGTGATCGCCATCTCCCAACGCTCGCCGCCGTCGGCGGTGCGCAGCAAGTACACCGGGTAGTTTTGCATGCCAGCCGGCCCGTGCCGGGCAATGAGCCAGCCGTTCTCAGCATCCTCAAATCCGAGAATCGGCGGATAGTCCGAGGTACCCAAGAACTCGAGATCGATGGCGCGGCTGGGTTGCCAGGTATCGCCGCCGTCCGACGTACCCCAAACTCGTAACCGAGCGGGGCTTGGCTCAAGTGACTCTTCATAGTAGACCACCCACCCGGTCATCGGGTTGAGGAAAGAGCCGACGGCAGATTTGGATGGATCGGTTTCTTCAGGCGCCGGTTCTGGCGGCGTCACATCCATCCAGGTCTTCCCGCCGTCATTGGTTCGAAACACGTGATCGGAATCTCCATCCAGACCTCCGATGCCCCAGCCCCGTTCCTGGGTGATCATCTGAATGTGGGTGATAAGGATAAGGGCTCCCGAATCAAGGTGCGCGATCGGCGTGCCCTGAGGCTCTTCGATTGCCTCTTCGGGAGCCTCGGTCGGCTCGGAAACTGCCTCGTCGGCCACCTTCTCAGTCGGCGCCTCCGTGGCGGGTTCCTGAGCCTCGGGTTCGGCCTGCTCACCGGCAAATGGCAAATTGCACGCCGTGGCGAGCAGCGATCCCAGGATCAAGACCGTTCCGATCGCGATGCTCTTGCTCATGGTGTTCTCCTGAAGGTTCAGTTTAGGAGGAAACCGCGAACGACGGAACCGATCCTTGAGTACTTGGTTTTACTCTTCGCGCAGGAGGTTTATGCGCGTGTCGGCTATGAAGCGCAGTTGGTCTTGAATGGGGTAGAGCTCAGCCGATCGCTCACAATCTGCGAGCGCAAGTTCTCGCCTGCCTAAATCCTCGT
>JBGMQN010000088.1:0-17546 GCA_048054495.1 Anaerolineales bacterium | reverse complement strand
TCAGCCGATCGCTCACAATCTGCGAGCGCAAGTTCTCGCCTGCCTAAATCCTCGTAAGCTAGTGCTCAATTGAGATAGGCGCTGGCGAACTCGCATCTTCGGCTAGTGCTTCGTCGAAAGCGGCCAGTGCGGCATCGAATTCCCCTCGCTCCACATGCTCCAGGCCGCGCTCATAGATGCCTTGAGCCGGACTGCAGACCGCCGCAAAGAGGAAGACAAAGATCAGAAAACCTTAGACTCTAATCTTCTGCACAGCCTGGCACCTGCAGGATCGTCAACTAAGCAGCTGCTCCAAACGATCCACATAGCCTGCCATATCCGAGAAAGCCCGCTCCACAGGCTCGGGCGAGCTCAAGTCCACGCCCGCAGCCCTCAATGCATCCAGCGGGTATTCCGATCCGCCGGCTTTCAGGAATCCTAGATAGTCTTCAGCTGCGCGAGGCTCACCGCCCAGTATGCGCCCGACCAGGGCGTGGGCTCCCGCGATTCCGGTCGCGTATTGATAAACGTAGTAATCGGCATAAAGGTGATGAAACTGCGCCCAGGTAATCCCCACGCGCTCACGATCCAACTCCATCGCGGTTCCGTAGGGCTCCTCAAACAGATCCGCCATGAGCTCGATCATGCTGTCGGCGTTGAGTCCCTCTCCACGTTCTATTCTTTCGTGTGTCTCGAGTTCGAACCGTGCCAGGGTCGGCATGATGAAGAAATAGCGATAGTAGTTAGCCATGGCCTCCTCGATGAGCGCGATTTTCAGTGCCTTGTCATCGATGTTTTCGAGAAGGTAGGCGCGGACCATGGCCTGGCTAAAGTTGGAGGCCACCTCGGCGACAAATATCGAGTATTGAGCGTAAATCGCGGGTTGAGTTTCCCAGGCCAGATAAGAATGCATGGAGTGCCCTAACTCGTGCGCCAGCGTGCTTAAGCTGAGTGCGTTGTCGTTGTAGCTCATCACGATGAAGGGATAGGTGCCGGGCGAACCAAACGAGAATGCGCCCTGACGTTTCCCTTTGTTCGGATAAACATCCACCCAGCGCTGTTCCAGACATCCGCTGCGCATGACCTGCACGTAGTCCTCCCCTAGCGGCCGCATTCCCTCACAGATCCAATCCACCGCTTGCGGGTAGGTGATCTGGGCCGCCTTAGGCGTGAGGGGAGCCCACACATCGTATGGGAAGAACTGCTCGAATCCCAGGGCCTGGCGCTTGATCGAGAAATACCGATGCCAGGTTCCTACGTTCGCGCGAAAAGTTTCGATGAGGTTGTGAAAGACTGTTACCGGGATGTTGTTGTTGAACAGAGCCATCTCCAGAGTAGATTCGTGTTTGCGGGCGCGCATGGAGAAGACATTCTGCTGTATGGAGTTAGTGAGGTTGCTGGCTAGCGTATTCCTATGGGCCAGGTACTGGTCGGCGTAGTTCTCCCAGGCCGTGCGCCGAGCTTCGCGATCCGTACCGGTGTGAATCCGCCGCAAAGTTCCCTGCGTAAATGGAATCTCCGTGCCGTCAGCTGCGGTTGCCGGCCGAAATGTGAAATCCGAATCCGCCAGAGCCTCTGCGGTCGTGCGCGCGCCCAAGAACAATCCTTGAAGCGCACCCAGAAGCTCCTCGACCTCCTGTGATCTCACATGTTCTTGCTTGCGGAACAGGTTATCAACGTAGTGGTCGTATTTGGCGAGCCGCTCGTCCTCATCGATCCACCCTTTCACTGTATCTTCGCCGGCCGCGATCAGCTCTGGATCGATGAAAGCAAAAGCGGCGAGGGCCTGCCCCACCAGACCTTGCACCCGGCCGTACATTTCTACTGCCTGCGGGTCCAACGAATCGACTGCCAACCCCACGTATGCGTAGCTCGCTAATCTGAACGCGCGGCCAATGATGTCCTCGATGATGCCAATGACCTCGAGCAGGGTTTTCGGACCGTCGCTCGATCGGCCATGATATTCCTCCAGCAGTGCCAGATCCTCAATCAGCGCCTCGAATTCCTCGCTCCAGGCCGACCGATCCGGGAAGACGCTTTCGGCATTCCATGTGAACTCGATCGGGGTCTCGCTGCGCTCGCGAATGGTGTTTTCCGACACTAAGTCGCTCCTCGTATTCTAGGATTTGAGTTAGAACTCAATCAGTGGCCGGCGCAGGCTCCGCCTGCGCTTCAGTAACCGTGTCATATCGCGGGCTGTTCAGGTTGAGCAACCCCCAACCCGCTCCCGCGGCAAGGATCGAGCCTGCCAGGATTCCGATTTTCGCGTTGGAGAGCAGCGTTGGATCCCGGAAGGCCGCTTGTGCGATGAAGAGCGATATCGTGAAGCCGATGCCGGCCAGGACGCTGGCGCTAAAGAACTGACGCCAGCTGATGTCCAGCGGCTTCTCGGCCACTCCGCTCCTCGCCGCAAGCCAGGCAAAGATCCCCACCCCGATCGGCTTTCCCAGGACCAGGGCGAAGATAATTCCCAGGCTAACCGGATTAAGGAGCGCCAGGCCGTCCGCGCCACCTAATGGGACACCCGCATTGGCCAGGGCAAAGATGGGCAAAATTAAATAGGTGACCCATGGCTGCAGCTCATGCTCGAGCCGTTGGGCCGGCGGTTCCATGCGATCCAGGATGGTCTTCAAGGCATGAACCAGCGCCTGCTTGCGGCTTTCATCGTCGTCGTATTCATACCGATTGAGCACCGTATCCGTCTGTGCCATGAGTCTCGAAACGTTTGGCGGGTTGCGGGTCGGAATCGTGGCCGCCAGCAGTACCCCCGCGAGCGTGGGATGGACCCCGGAGTTCAAGAAAGCCAACCACAGCCCGATGCCGAGCAGCGCATAGGGCAACGGTGAGAACACGCGCCACCGGTTCAGAAGGAGCAGACCGGCGAAGAATATGGCCGCCACAACCAGGCTGGCAACGTTGATCCCAGAGGTATAGAACAGCGCGATGATCAGAATACCGCCCACGTCATCTGCGATGGCCATTGCGGTGAAAAATACCTTGAGCGAGAGCGGTACGCGCCCGCCGAGCAAGGCCAGGACGCCCAGTGTGAACGCGATATCGGTGGCTACCGGAATTGCCCACCCCTGCATCGCGATCGGGTTTGCGAAATTAAATGCGGCATAGATCAGTGCCGGCAGAATCATTCCGCCTGCGGCCGCAGCTATGGGCAATGCCGCCTTCCTCACACTTGCGAGCTCCCCAGCGGTGAGCTCGCGCTTGATCTCCAAGGACAGGACAAAGAAGAAGATCACCATGAGTCCTTCGTTGACCCACTCCAGGAGAGATCTTTCGAGATGGAGATTGCCCAGGGAAATCCCAAATTCCGTTTGCCAGAGCTGAAAATATGACTCGGCGAAGGGAGAATTGGCCCAGAGCAGGGCCAATGCGCTGAATATCAACAGCATCAGCCCTCCGGAGGCCGCAAGGCGCGTGAATTCCTGCGTCAGCGCACTGATGCGTGCCCCCATCGGTTTGCGGACGGCTTCCAGCAGGGACTCTGGGTCCCATGCTCCGTCGTAGCGCGTGCCGTTGATGAACCAGGTCGGGGTGCCTTGCACCCCGCTCTCTATGCCGCTACTGAAATCCTCGCGGATTTTCTTGGAGTGCGTGTGCTCTTCGAGCTCGGTGTGAAACTTCTCCTCGTCCAGACCCAGCTCGCGCGCATACTCGACCATCTCCCATTCTTCGAGGCGATCCTGATGCTGAAAAAGCAGATCGTGCATTTCCCAGAACTTGCCCTGCGCACCAGCGGCCTCTGCCGCTTCTGCAGCGAGCCTGGCATGTGGGTGTACCGTTCGATTGGGAAAGTGGCGGAAGACCAGCCGCACTGCGTTGCCCGTGCGCTCCTGAATCTCATGCACCGAGTTCTCCGCCTGCCCACAATACGGACATTCATAGTCGCCGTACTCGACGAGCGTTACGGGCGAGTCGTCGGGTCCTTTCGTGTGATCCCGATCGGAAACGGGCGGGTTTAGCCTCACCCGAGATTCAGCGGACATTCTTGATCCATCGATTCATCCGGGACGCTACCAGTCGACTTCCGTGCTGTGGGTCGAGCTCAAGCTGCCCACAACTCCTTTTCTCGACTGCGCGGTATCGACTTGGCCTACTCATAGCCCGTTTCCGGCGTCAGCCGGATGTCGCTGCGCATGAATGTCCCGCTGCCTCGACCGACTACCCTCCCGCGCGAGTCCACCGCCACTCCTTCGGCGATGAAGAGTCGCTTTGACTGGTGTACGACCTCCGCGGTTGCCTTCAGAACTCCTTTGGTGACCGGGCGAGTGAAGTGCAGATGGAACGAAACCGTGAGAACGAAGAGCTCCTCGACGAGCGAGTTCACCGCGAAGAACGTTGAGTCATCCAGCACTTTGAAGTACAGATACCCATGCACCGCGTTTGCGGCGTGGAAGAAATCGGGCCGGACTTCGATACTGACTTCGGCCTTTCCTTCATCAATGTGAACGGACGGCGCAAAGTATTCATTTACCCGCGCGCCCAGGTACATTCGCTCTAGTTTTCGGTAATGATCCTGATTCGTCATATCACCCCTGGGTCAAGTCCGGAGTCCGGCGCGCGAACCCCTACGGATCGTTCGGTATTCTAATTTCGCCTGCTCGCACGCGGAAGGTCTCAGCCAGTAGCGATCGATTCTGGCCCCGGCTTAGATATCGGATGTGAGAAGTTCCATGTATTCGCGCATGCCGGCCAGGCTATCGAGCTGCCAGGTCGCTTCAATCACTTCATCCGCCCGGGCCGCGCTTAGGACCTCGCGCACATTGGCCCGGAATTTAGCCTCGATATCTCCATCGCTCATCGGATCCGCCGGATCACCCTTGGCGACGTCCGTCTGCTCAGTGTGGCTGTGTCCGTCGGTGGTTGTGATCGTCACGCGGGCGCGTTTGATTCTTGGAAAGAGGTCGTCAATCTCAGGATCGGCGACTACCTTGATCTTCGGAAGCAGCTCTCGGATTCGTGGGTCCTTCAGCTTTTCTGCGCTGAAGCTTTCTGGTAGGACGTTTCCGTCCACGACCGCTGCCGCGATTACGTACGGTAGGCTGTGGTCTGCGGTCTCTTTCGTCTCTGGGTTGTACTTGCTCGTATCGGAGAGGATATCGGCGCCACGGGTAGTGGTCTCTACCAGCAGCTCGGCCACCTGATCGTGAGCAATGCCATGGTCACGGCACACCGCCAGCGCGGCGCTGATCGGCTGGTGCGTGAGCGCTTCGGTTGGGAAGGCCTTGTAGCTGCAGTTTGTGATCAGGAACTTCGATCCCAACCCTTTCGTTAGTTCCTCTTCCAACCACTCCACATTGGATAGAACTTCGATCAGCCCTTCCTTCCCCTCGATCACCTCCACCGGTCCGCTGCAGCCTTCCCGCGCCATGAGCGCAGCAAGCACGCCGGCCTGTGCGGCCAGGGGATCGGCAGTGTTTTTCATGTTCGTCAGGTGACCCGCAACCACTCCACCGAGAGTAAAGTGGCTGCTGCCGCTGATTCCAACCGCCGCCACCAGCTGATCCAAGTCGAGATCATAGAGCCGACCCGCGACTAGCGGGCTCACGAACTGGGTCAGCGAGGCATGGTGCCATCCCACTTCCCGGATGCCTGGTTCGGCAGCATGGCACCAGCGCATCTCCAGCTCATATGCGATCACGATGGCCACTACCGCTTCAACAGTGCTTTTCTGGTTCGCCTCCGCCACCGCCAGCGTGACTCCGATGATGTCGGAGGGATGACTGGGATCCTGCACCCAATAAATGTCGTTGTAATCCAGCGCGCGGACCAGCAGGCAATTCATCAATGCCGCATTGGGTGCATTCGTCCGCAGCCCGCTTCCGATAACGGTTGCTTCCTCTGTTCCACCCAACTTCTCTGTGAAACGATGCATGGCCTGCATATCGTCATTGCCCACCGCAGCCAAGGCGCATCCAACACTGTCGAGCAAGAAGCGCTTGGCTTCGTGAATTGCTTCCGCAGGAATATCTTCGTAGCGCAGCGCGTGCGCGAACTCTGCCATTTGATGGCTGATCGAACTCATTTATTGATCCTCACTGATATCGAGCCAAGCCCCGCGAACATCCCGTTTACTGAAGCAGGCGGTCCCCGACTGTAGGCCGGGAATGCTTAGAGGCGGTCAGCTACCGCCTGGGCCATCTCGAGGGTTGAGCTGTCACCGCCCATATCGTAGGTACGCACTTTACCCTCATGGATCACGGCCGCCATGCCAGCATCAAGCGCCTCGGCCTTTTCGCGCTCGCCTAGCCATTCGAGCATCAGCTTTGCCGCTAGCAGCATGGCGGTCGGGTTGACCTTGTACTGGCCGGCGTATTTAGGCGCGGAACCGTGGGTTGGCTCAAAAACCGCAAACTCATCGCCGATATTGCCGCTTGAGGCGAAGCCCAGACCACCTACCAACTGGGCTGAGAGATCGGAAAGGATGTCGCCGAACATGTTGCTGGTTACCATCACCCCGTAATCATCCGGGTTCTTCAATAGCCACATCATCTGGGCATCGATGTTGGTTTCCCAGAGTTCAATGGTGGGGAATTCCTTCGCAACGGATGCAGCCGCCCGCCGCATGAGCCCGCTGGTCTCGCGCAGCACATTGGGCTTCTCTACCAGGGTGACGGTAGGGTAGCCGAAGTCCCGCGCATACTCGAACGCCTTTTTGATGATCCGGTGCGCGCCCGCGTTGGTAATCACCCGCAGGCTCACGGCCATCTCATCGCCCGCCACTCCGTCGAAGCGAGCCATGGCGGGGTTGTGTTTCGCCATCACCCCCCGTACTTCGTCCGGAAGAGGATGGAACTCGATCCCACTGTAGAGTCCTTCGGTGTTCTCGCGGAACACGATCAGATCGACATCATCACGGTAGTTGAGGGGGTTTCCAGGATAGGCTTTGCATGGCCGCAAGTTGGTATAGAGATCGAAGTGTTGGCGCAGCCGCACGATCGGACTGCGGTAGCTCAGACCCTTGCCCCGCAGCTCAGTGGCAAGTTCCTTGGCGGCTTCCTCTTTGGGTTTAGAAGTGATTGCGCCGAAGAGACCACAAGTGCAGGTCTTCAGGATCTCGATCGTGCGCTCGGGCAGCGGGTCGCCTTCGGTGCACCAGAACTCCCACCCGATATCGGCGGGCACGTATTCAGCCTCCAGTTCCAAGCGATCCAGGACGATCTTGGCTGCTTCCATGACATCGGCGCCGATGCCATCGCCGGGCATCCAGGCTATTCGATACATCACTTCCCCTTTCGGATACGCTGCCGCGTGTAGGGCACCAGGCCTCCGGCCGCAAAGATCCCCATCACCGCTTCCGGAATCGGCGGAAACGAGAAGGTGCCTTCAGCACTGCGAATCTCGCCGGCTTCCAAATCGATTTCGATCTGCTGTCCGTCTTCGATGGTCTCAACCGCCTCGGCACAGGTCAGCGCCGGCAGAGCCGCATTCAAGCAATTGCGGTAATAAATGCGAGCGAAAGACTCGGCCACGATGGCGCCCACTCCGCTTTCTTTCAGGCAGGTCACTGCCTGCTCGCGGGATGAGCCACAGCCCCAGTTCTTTCCGGCGACGATGATGTCGCCCGGCCGCACCTCCGCGGCAAAGCGCGGATCCAAATCCTCCAGCGCATGCTGTGGCATATCAGCCGGATCGCTGACAGTGTAGGTGTACTTGCCGGGGAAGATGACGTCGGTGTTGACGCTATCTCCGTATTTCCAAACGCGCCCGCTGATGATGCTCATCTCGCTCCGGTCTCCTAATTCAAATCGTTCGCGCTGCAGATTTCGCCAGCCACCGCCGAAGCGGCGACCACCAACGGATTGGCCAGATAGATTTCGCTCTCCTTGGTGCCCATCCGCCCCTTGAAATTGCGGTTGGCGGTGCTGATGGTGACTTCACCGATTGCCGGCACACCCATGTGATTCCCCATGCAGGGCCCGCAGCCGGGGCTCTGAAGCAGTGCGCCGGCCTGTAGGAAGACATCGATGTAGCCTGCGCCCAACGCTTGCTTGAATACTTCAGAGGAGGCCGGGATCACGATCAGGCGGGTGCCATTGGCTACTTGTCGATCGGCCAGCACCTCGGCCGCGGACGCCAAGTCCTCCAAGCGCCCATTGGAGCAGGTGCCGATAAACGCCTGATCCACGCGCGTGCCTGCGACCTCGGACAGTGGCTTCACGTGATCCACCGTGTGTGGACAGGCAACCATAGCTTCCAGCGCATCAGCCTTATATTCGACCTTCCTGGCATACTCGGCGTCAGGATCTGGGAATACGGCTTCATATGCCCTTTGGGCTCGGCCCTCGAGATAGTCGAAGACCCGCTCGTCCGGAGGGAGGTAGCTGTTTTTGGCGCCCATCTCCGCTGAGATATTGGGCAGCACCGCCCGCTCGCTCAAACCCAGCCTTTGAATTGCATCTCCATGCCACTCGACCGACATGTATAGCGCGCCGTCAGCTTCCAGATCTCCAATGACATGAAGCGCAAGGTCTTTGGCTGTAACTCCAGGCGGAAGCTCCCCATGGACGATGATCTGTAGACTTTCCGGGACCCGCAGCCAGAGACTCCCCAATGCCCATACCGACGCCATCTCGCTGCGGCCGATTCCTGCACCGAATGCCCCCATCACGCCCGCGTGCGGGGTGTGCGAATCGGAACCGAGCACCACTTCCCCCGGCAGCGCCAATCCCTCTTCAACCAGGACCTGGTGACAAATGCCGCGTCCCACGTCGAAGAAGTGCCGGATGCCCTGATCGCGCACGAATTCACGAATAATGCGGTGGTTCTCGGCGTGCTGCGTGGTTGGAGCCGGCGCGGCATGGTCCAAGAAGATGGCATGCATCTCAGGATCATGCACCCTGACCCCGCCCATCTCCTCGAATATTCCTCGGATCGGCGCCGTGTTGTCGTGGGATAAGGCGACATCAGGCGAAATCTCGACGATCTCACCAGGGGAGGTCGTCTCCACACCCGCCTTCTTGGCTAGAACCTTCTCAGCGAATGTCTGTCCCATGCTCAGCTGCTGGCGAATTTCGTGAGATCGAAATCGGTAAAGTCGGCGTGATGGAAAATGATGGACTCCGGCCGTCGCTTGAACTTGTCCCCCTCCCATGAATGGGTAGCGACCACGTGCATCACGGCTTCAGGTATGCCGTGCTTGAAGCACAGCCCCACGCCGGTGAATGGGTGTCGTAGGTACTTGTACATGCTCGCCCACTGGTATTCGCCGCCCTCTTCACGGAACTCGATCAGCTTGCCGACATCTGCAAGCAATGCGCCTGCGATCAGGGTGTCGCGATCGATCTCATATCGATCGCCATAGTCTTCCAGAAGAATGTCGAGCATGGCGACGCACAGACGACAGACGACGCGGACGTGTTGGGGAAAGGGGATGTCCACCCCTTCAACCAGTAGCGTATAAGGCATCCGGCGCAGGTCATCTACAGACCAGCCCCCGATCTCCATCGCCTCCTGCCACACTGCCAGTGTCCTTTGACGGAGGTCGCGGTCCTGGATCAGACGAAGCTCGGGGATCAGCTCCATTAATTCTTCTGACATGCTTGCCTCACTCTGTCAACGACCTGGCATCGGGGCCGTCATAGACATGATCGGTGGGATGGATCCGGCGCATGGGACGCTCGCGGCTTTGCTCCTCACAAACTTGTGCCACCAAGCCCGGGACCCTCGCCATCATAAAGAATGCGTTGCCAAGCTTTCGCGGCATCTCCATGTCTATGAGCAGCGCTGCGATCGCGCCATCCACATTGATCGGCAGCACCTTCCCGTCAGCTGCCATCGCCTTTTGAAGAGCCTGGATCATTTCTACACCCTGGCCCGCAATTCCGGCTTCATCGGCCAGCGCGAAGAGCTTGCCAGTACGCGGGTCTTCGGTATGAATTCGATGGCCCAGCCCGGCGATCCGTTTCTTGGCCGCGCGATGCTCTTGCACGAGTTCTCCAGCGACTTCGGGAAGCTCGCTTCCGGTCTCTCTTGCGCGTTTAATTCCTATCTCTAGCATCGCCATGCAATCCTCGATCGCTCCTCCGTGGTAGCGGTTGATCGAGAGCAGGCCGGCGGCCACCGCGGCATTTAGCGGCGCTCCGGTGGAGGCGGCCGTTCTTGCCGCCAAGGCGGATGGCGGCGAGGCACCATGGTCGATGGAGCAGACCAGGATCGCATCCAGCAAGTTCCCGACCTCTGACGTTGGGAGCTCGCCCTTCAGCGCGAGGTGAACCGCCTGGCCGAATGTCACCCGGCCCATCAACTCATCGATCCGGTAGCCCCGCAATCGCACTTCATTGGGCTTGATCTCGGTAATAGAGGTCTTCCAGCTAGAATCGCTCATTGACGGATCCCATGCTCTTTCAATACGTTTGCCGTCACCTGGGGCAGTTCCCCAAAAGCTTCCACAATCGTCACACCCACTTCTCGCAAGCGTTTCACCTTGCCCTCGTATGTACCACGGCTGCCCTCGACAATCGCGCCGGCGTGGCTGAATCGAGTCCCGCTCTTGGCTGCTTTCCCCCCGATGTACGCCACGATCGGCTTGGTCAATGCTCCCGATTCTACAAGGTCAGCAACCCGTTCCTCCTGGCTGCTGCCGATCTCGCCAAACATCACGATGGCCTCGGTATCCGGGTCCCCTTCGAAGAGCTCGGCAGCGTCGGGCAGTGGCGTCCCAACCACCGGATCTCCGCCCACGTGTAGAAGTGTCGTAGCGCCGATCCCTGCCTGGCCCAGGTAGTAAGCCATGGAGGAAGTGATCCCACCAGAGCGCGAGGCGATGCCGATCGGCCCAGGGAAGAACCAGGATCTTGCGGAGCTTGCGCGCCCACCGATCATTCCGAGAACAGCTTTGTCGGGGGAGAGTACCCCAAGGGTGTTCGGGCCGACGAAACGAGCTCCTGATCGCTTGGCGGCTTCGGCAATTTCCAACACGTCGTAGATCGGTACGCGATCCGGGACGATAATGAGCAGCTTGACCCCGCCATCGATCGCTTCTAGAGCCGCTCCCTTTACCAATGGCGCGGGGATGAATAGCACACTGACGTCGATCGGCCCGGCCCGTTCGACAGCTTCCAGGACGGTATCGAATACCGGAATTCCATCAACACCTTGACCGCCCTTCCCTGGCGTTACCCCAGCCACTACCCGCGTTCCGTATTCCTTCATCAATTGGGCGCGCGCGCTTCCCTCACGACCGGTGATGCCTTGCACCAGCACGCGCTTGGTCTCGTCAATCAGGACGGCCATTCGCACCTCTGAGTCGTCGACTTCTAATGCGCTGTGTTTCAAATATGAGCTTGGAAAGAGCCCGGGCGCCGGCGACCGAGAGCTGCTTGGACACGCTCATCGGAAGTCTTGACTCAATCAAGCCCTGCAATCGGCAGACTTACATACCCGCCGCGATTACCCTCGAAGTAGCATTCAATTTCACAGGCCAGGCACTCGCTGCAACCACCCTTTTGGGCCTCCTCCGGTGTGATGTTCAGAACCGGGACGCCTCCTTGCAGCTCTAGGATCCCAGGTACGCAGGTTTCAATACAGATCTTGGACTCGCAATCCTGGCATGCTTGATGGTCGAGCGTCACCTCGCCGCCAGTCACCGTCCCAAAGCTGTAGGGCTGCCGGGGTTCGGACCGGCTCCATCCGTTCTGTATCTCAGCAAACGGCTCGAAGTTTCGGATGAGATGATCCAGTCTCTCGGCACAGAATTCGGGGGCCTCATCCTTGCCGTAGCCCTCGACCGGTGCTGGAATCTCGTCACGCGCGCGCTCCAGGATGGCGATCGCTCGGTCTTCGGCGTTGCCGCCCAGCCGAATCACGGCCGGCACCCTCAGCGGAACTTCCATGAAGGCTTTGACAAGCCCGCGTGCACTGTGAAATTGCTCTTGTGAAGCCACTCCTGAGCCGGAGGCAAAATATCCGTCGATTCCTTCCTGAGCCAGCACAATGCGCGCCGCGCGGTATACCTTGGAGGCCGGCGGGTTCCCACTGGTGTCCACAAAATTTGCCAGCCGGTAGCCGCGGTTCAGCACGGCATCCATGCTCATCATTGAGCCTCCACCGCCGGCACCATGAAAACCAATTACCCTCTCCCCACCTTCGAAATCGTGCTCGAGCTGGATGAAATAAAAGGTTCCGCGATAGTCGTCCTTTTCCACCTGCCACGCGATGGTTTCGAGGCGCGAGGCAGGTCTGTCGAATTCGCGGGCGACCTCAATTCCGAGATCCGGGTGACGGTAAACCGCATTGTCATCCACGGTGATGCGGCAATCTGCCGCGTAGAGCGCACCCCCTGTGGTGAGCACGATGGGGTTGATCTCAGCTGCGCGCGCATCATAGCGCCGGGCAACTTGGTAGAGCTGGCTCACTATACGGCCCAGGCCGGCCTGAAGCTTCCCGTGCAGATCGACCTGGCGAATGAGGTCACGTGCCCGATATTCGGACAGGCCGCGGCCAACATCGATAATTGCCCGGGCGATGGATTCAGGATGCTCGCGTGCGATTTCCTCGATCCCGCTTCCGCCTCGGGTGCTGAAGATCAACACCGGCGCCTGGGCACGGTCGTCGATTATCAACCCGGCATAGAATTCCCTGTCTACGTCAAGCTTCTCTTCGACCAGCACCGTATCGATCGGGTAGCCATCGATCTGCAATCCAAGGATCGCAGTGGCCGCCTCACCTGCTTCTTGGGGCGTCTCAGCGAAGCGAATCGCGCCTAGCCCGGCCCGGCCAGTTACCCATGCCTGGCCCTTCACGACTACCGGACACGCCAACTCCTCGGTGATTGCTCGCGCTTCATCGGGGCTCCGGGCGGGCCCTCCATCCGGGACGGCGATCTTGAGCGCCTTGAGAAGCGCCTTTCCTTGATATTCGTGCAAGCGCGCCAATTCAGTTCCCTATGTGAGAATGCGACTGAGATCGTGCCAAAACAAGGATGTATTTTCGCGCGTCATGAATGTAATAAAGAAGAGCACCGTCGAAGAGGACAAATTCGGTGAGCTTCCCGTCTAATCTCAATATGGAGAAGAGTGTTGACGCGATTTCAACTCTCCTGTCGGACGCCAGACGATCTCGAAGAGGACGGTGATAAACTCCCTATATCCAGTTCGGTGTTATCAAGGTTGCCAGCAACAATGATGCTTGGGCCCTAAGCATCATTTTCTGCTCTGTAGAACACATGACTGATAAAGCACCTGAGCCCAATACCGATCGTTTAGCGTTAGTCTACCAACTCTCCAAGACCTTTAATTCGTCGCTTGACCTTCATGATGTATTGAACACAGTCATGGACGAGGTGATTTCGGCCGTCAACGCCGAGCGTGGCTTCGTGGTACTGAAAGAACCGGATGGTAGCCTGGTGTTCCGCGCCGCGCGCGGCATGGAAAAAGAGACCCTTGAAGATCCAGAATTTGAGATCTCTCGCGGCGTGGTTGAGGAAGTAATCGATGCGGGTCAGGGTGTGCTCACCAGCGACGCCCAGCATGATAAACGATTCATGGGTCGGCAGAGTGTGATGAGCCTGGGTCTGCGCTCCATTCTTTGCTCTCCCTTGCAGGTCAAGGATCAAATCCTGGGCGCGATCTATGTGGACAACCGCCTGCATGCCGGCATCTTTATCAATGACGATCTCGAGCTCTTGAACGCCATCGCCTCGAGCGCGGCAACCGCCATTGAAAACGCACGCCTATATCAAGTGGCAGTCGACAAGGGCCGCATGGAGCGGGAGCTCTCGATGGCACGCACGGTTCAGACCGGGCTGATTCCGGAGGAGATACCCGAGCTGAAGGGCTGGCAGTTTGCCGCCAGCTGGCTGCCGGCGCGTGAAGTGGCGGGAGACTTCTACGACTTCATCGCTACGGATGATGAGGGCATGGGCCTGGTGATTGCCGATGTCACCGATAAAGGCATGGGAGCCGCGCTCTTCATGGCGTTGACACGCAGCATGGTTCGGGCCAGCCTGGAGGAAGCCACTACGCCGGCAGAAGCCATCACGAAGGCCAACCGCCTCGTGTGCGCGAATTCGAGCTCCGCCATGCCAGTGACATTTTTCTATGGGCGAGTGAGCCCTGAGGATGGTGAAATGGTCTACGTCAACGCCGGTCACAACCCGCCGCTGATCTACCGCGCCGCCTCGGACTCATTCGAAGAACTCGGTCGAACCGGAATCCTGCTGGGCGTGGACGAATCGCTCGTATTGGAACAAGGCACAGCGGAGCTTGAACCCGGTGATACTCTGATCATGTACACTGACGGCGTGCCGGACGCGTTGAATTCAGCGGAGGAATCCTACGGCGAGGATCGCATGCGGGAGTCGATTAGATCCGCCGCATCGCTTTCCGCTCAGGAAATTTCCCTCAATCTGCTTCAGGCATTGCAGCAGTTCATCGGCGACGCCCAGCCCTTCGACGACATTACCCTGCTCGTAGCCAAGCGCGAATGACCCAATTCCTCTCAGGTGCGGGACTCAACGACCGCTATCGGCTCGAGGCTAAGTTGGGTAGGGGCGGCACCGGGACGGTCTTTCAAGCCCACGATCTCGAGTTGAATCGCGAGGTCGCCCTCAAAGTCCTCAACGGTAACATTGATGACCAGTATTTCAGAGCAAACTGTACTTAATGACCGCTACCGATTAGGCGAGCAGCTCGGCAGTGGCGGCATGGGCACCGTGTACCGCGCCCACGACCAGACCTTGGACCGCGACGTGGCGGTGAAGGTGCTGTCCGGCTCGGGGCTCGGCACCGAGGGACGCGATCGGATGCTGAATGAAGCGCAGGCAATTGCCAAACTGAGTCACTCAAACATCGTCTCCGTCTTCGACGCGGGCGAAGCAGACGGCTCCCCATATATCGTCATGGAGGTGATCGAGGGCGCCAGCCTGCACGATCATCCTCCGGGGGACATGCGGGGCATCGTCAGCGTGGCGGCTCAAGTATGCGCCGTTCGCTCAGATCATTCGCAAGTCACTCCGGCAGGGCGCGGAGAACGGATTCGAGCTCCCCGAGTTTGTGCTGGGGGATCTGCTGGAGTTGGCCCCGGAACTGAAACCTTACTATCCCGACGTCCCTCCCAACCCGAAGCTGGAGCCGGAAGCCGAACAGCAGCGGCTGTTCGAGAACGTGGTGGCCTTTTGCCAGGCCATCAGCGAACACTCTCCCCTGATGCTGGTGATCGAAGATGCTCATTGGGCCGATAGCGGATCCCTATCCCTGCTGCGGTATCTCGCAGGAAGAACACGTAATCAGCGCACGCTGCTGGCTGCGACCTACCGCGAAGTGGAGTTAGACGAGGCGCGGCCTTTCCATGAGGCGCTACTGGAGCTCAACCGCAAGCGGCTGGGCACTCGCCTCAAGCTGAAGCGGTTTGACGAGCAACAGAGCCGCGATTTGCTCGCGGCCGTCTTCGATGAAGAGATCACGCCCGAATTCCTGGATGCCATATACGCAGAAACAGAAGGCAATCCTTTCTTCATCGAGGAAGTGTGCAAAGCGCTGGTCGAGAGCGGCCAGGTGTTCCATACGGAAGACGGGTGGGACCGCCTCGGCATAGAGGAGATCGAAATTCCGCAGAGCGTACGGGTCGCGATCCAATCGCGCGTCTCAAAGTTCCCCGAGGAGTATCAGGACACGCTCAATCTGGCCGCGATCCTGGGCCGCGAGTTTGACTTCAATACCCTGGCAGAAGCCAGCGATCTGGACGAGGACACGCTGATCGACGCACTCGAAACCGCTGAAGACGCGCAGTTGATCGAAGAGATTAGCGGCGCGGGTGGCGCCACCTTCTCCTTTGTACACGCCTTGATCCCCACTACCCTCGCCGAAGGCGTGCGTACCTTGCGTCGCCGCCGACTGCACAAGCGTGCGGCGGCCGCCATCGAAGTCACCCGACCGGAGGATTATGAAGATCTTGCTCATCACCACGAAGAGGCCGGAAATGAGGAGCAGGCGCGCCACTACTACACTAAGGCCGGCGAGCGGGCCGCCGCCGCATTTGGCAATCAGGAGGCCGAGGATCACTTCCGCGCCGCGCTAGATCTTGATCCCTCCGACGAGGAGCGCGCCTCGCTCCTGGCTCTCCTGGCCGAAGTCGTCGCTCGCGTAGGCCGCTACGACGAAGGCATAGCGGCCTGGGAACAAGCGGTGGGCCTCTACGGGAGTCTTGGGCGCACAGGCCGAGTAGCCACGTGCTACTCGCGCATGGCGCGCGCAAGATGGTGGTCCGGTGATAACGTCAGCACGCTCGATCTCTGCAAACAAGGTCTGAAACTTACGGAGGGCGCTCCGGATGGTCCCGAGCTTGCGGACCTGCTTCACGAGACTGCCCGAGCCCACTACTTCCTGGGTGAGGCAGACGAAGCCGAGCCGCTATGTCATCAGGCGCTCGAGATGGCAAGAGAGGTTGGCGCCCGTCGGGTCGAGGCCGAGTCGCTCACCACACTCGGGATCTTGCCCAGCATGCGTTCCGAAGATGCGATTGCAGCGCTTGAAGAGGCAGTCGAGATCTGCAAGGCAGAGGATCTATTGGTAGAAGAATCTCGAGCGCACAATAACCTCAGTGTCATGTATTTTTTCGGCGGTGCTGATATTCGGGCCGCGTACGAGCACTACCTGCAAGCCGCGGAAATCGATCGTAAGCTCGGCGATCTCACGGGTGAAGTATTCACCCTGTCCAATGCCGCCAGCAGCTCCGTACTGCTGGGAGAACTCTCAAGGGCTGAGGAGCTGATGGGGCATATCGACGAACTTCTCGAGCAATTGCCTGATCCGCAAGCGGCCGGCCGGAGTTATCCGGCGGCCCTAGCGGGCTTTGAGCATGCCAAGGGCAACCTGGCGAAGGCGGCCGATCTCCAAAGAGAGATCTTCAGGCAGGCGAAGGAGTCCAACTCCGCCTATGAAATCGCTACAGATTCGATCCTCACCGGGCTGGTGCTGCTTGAGCTCGGAGAGCTTGATGAGGCCGAGGCGGTGATGCGGGAGGGGAACGAGGCCGCGGACAAGATTCGGACGGTCCGAGTGATCACCCGCTCGGTGCTCAGCATCGTCTTGGCCGAGGAAGGTGATGCGGCAGGCGCGCGAGAAGTCTTTGAGCAGGCGCAGACCCTTCATGCGGAGCACTCGCGCGGCTGGTCCGCAGTTGTGCTCAGCATGGCGCGCTCGAGCCTGCTGGCGGCCGAAGAGCGGTGGGAGGAGGCCATTTCCGCCTTTCAGCAGGCCGACCGAGAGCTTGGCCAGGCCGGGGCCGGTTTCTGGCGGGCGCTGCAAATAAGGAATTGGTCGCGTACCTATCTGGGTAGAGGTGCAGCAGGGGATGGCGGGCGGGCAAAGGAGCTGCTGCAGGAGGCAATATCGCAGTTCAAAGAGATGGGATCTCCCGGATACGTGGAGCGCCTCGAAGCACAGCTCAAGGAGCTTGGGAGCTGAAACTAGCGTTCTAGCTTCACTCCTGTTGGTATTCAAGAGAGATTCGGTGGAATCAACTCTACTCACAATCCTGCTGAGACCCAATGCATGGCTGAGTTCGTGACAAGGAGAGCTCGCAAATGACGAACGGTTCCAAGGTCTACGAGAACG
>JBGMQN010000070.1:0-9576 GCA_048054495.1 Anaerolineales bacterium | reverse complement strand
GGGCTGCCTGAACCGGTTGATGCGCGCATGCCGAAATTTATGAGCAACGGGAGCCTCGATCTATGAGCAATCGTCGTAAGCTCTCCTGTGACGCCCACGATCGCGGAGTTTCGCTACGCACTTGATCTGCTGTTGAAAGCAGGAAAGTAAAGAGATATTGGTGAAAGATGACTCCCCCGGCCCATCACGCTATTATGCCGAATTCGGCTCAGGCCTTACTCCATGAAATTTGTGGCCGAAGTCCCCGAATCGCCTCGCCAAGCTGGCGGCGCCTCGCGGTCGGTGATGAATGGTCCGTTTCTGCGATGAACGGTCGGTCTGAGACGTTGAATGGTCCGATTTTCTCATGAACGGCGGAGCCACCGCGCGGCAAATTCGGTAGTAGATTGGCCGGTCCGCTTCCCGTCAAAACCTGCGGGATGTTCCACCCCGCGAAGACCTGCGGGACGTTCCGCAGCTCGCACTTGCTTCGCAAGCACAAGATGCCGTTAGCCGGACAGTTTGATACTCATCATGCTTCTGTTTAGGAAGGCCATTATGTTCAAAGAAAGGTAATTCTGTCAGGCTTGTGGCCGAGCTTGATATTGGTTCAGATGCTCCGGTTATTGGACGGCTCTTCGATCTTATTCTTTCTTGGCTCTTTGGTCAGAGGATCGAAGCCATGAGACAACATATGGCAGAGGAAGGCCGAAATCTGAAAACGATACTTGAATCAGGCTCGTCAATATCTGTCGGCCAGAATGGGTAAAAAGTCCGTCGGATCCTTGGTTGAATGACTTTTCGCCCCACCGCACAGCGTAATATCGCCGGAATCAGGTAAATACGGCTCAGATGTACCGGTAGGCCCACCTCCGTTGGCTCTGCACTGAAACCCCCGGGCTAAATCCGATCCAGATAGGACAACTGACCAATCTCAATATCCCCCGATCGCACGATGGATTTGGGAGGCTTCTGCTGTCAACTATGGATGGGCGATTCCCAGTCTAGAGGTCAGTCGAATGGTCGAGAAGATCGCCAGCGCATGCTCACCGTACAGTGCTGCCCTGGCACGCACCATCACTCGCCATGCCAGTGCCCGAACCTATTACAGCATCGATCTTCTTGCCCGCGAGCGGACGACAAACGTCGGCGTTCCCGCTAGCATTTGTTGTGGGTTGAGCGGCATTCCCACCCGGCAACGGTCGACCGTACGTCACCCCCTCCATGTGATGATTTCCACTTGCGAGGCCGCGGCTCGGCCGGCAAGATAATGCGCCAGCCTCCTGCGTTTTCGAAAACAATGGAGCATGGGATAGAGAGCCCTGGTTTGATTCGTGCCGAGTCCGGAGGCTCAGGAGAGAGAAAGCAATGACAGAGTCAATGATCGAAGTCCGGGATTTTCGAAAGATCTACGGAGATTTCACCGCCGTGGACGGGATCAGCTTTGCGGTCAACCGCGGTGAGATCTTCGGATTGCTGGGTCCAAACGGGGCAGGCAAGACCAGCACCCTGGAGAGCCTCGAGGGCTTACGTGAGCCCAACGGCGGTGAACTCCGCATCTCAGGAGTTGACCCGACGCGTGAGCCTCGCAAGCTGCGGAACGTTATCGGTGTGCAGCTTCAGAGTTCCGGGTTGCCCGAAAGCATCACCGTCAATGAGGCGATGGAATTCTTCTGCGCCTACCATGGGGTCCCAGCCAACTACGAATTGCTGGATCGGCTGGGGCTGAGCGAGAAGCGTAAGACCCAATACCATCAGCTCTCGGCCGGGCAGCAGCGCCGTCTGGTGCTGGCGTTGGCCATTGCACACGAGCCATCGGTTCTCTTCATGGATGAACCGACTGCCGGCTTGGATGTAGCGACGCGAGTGGAGTTACACAACATCATGCGAGAGCAGCAATCGAAGGGCACCACCATCATTCTGGCCACTCATGATATGGCAGAAGCGGAGGAGATGGCAGACCGGATTGCGATCTTATTGAAGGGGAAGATCGTAGCGTCCGGAACCCCGATGGAAATCACCACGACTGGTGCAGGACTAACAAAGGTATCGGTACGTACGCAAGAATCCAGCCTCTTCGAAGATGGGTATGAGTTTCCGGCCGTCACCTCCAGCTCTTCCAAGGAGCCTTACCGGATTTTCTTCACTACCGACATCGGCCCCACCGTTGCCGCTGTCATCGAGTATGCGGAATCCAAGAATGACCCACTGATCGACCTCAGAGTGGAGCGCCCGTCGTTGGAGGATCGCTTCCTTGAAATCACCATCGATGGAGGTGCAGCATGACCGCCTTCGCCCATCACCTTTCGTTTGAGTTCCGCATCGGAATCCGCAATCGGCAGCTGCTGTTCCTCATGTACCTGTTCCCGCTGGTTTTCTATTTATTTATGGGTTTCCTGTTGGCGGAAATCAATCCCTTCTTCGGAGAAGTACTGGTCCCGGCGATGATCATTTTCGCGCTTTTGGCAGCCACACTATTGGGGTTGCCGGAACAGCTGGTCAGGGCGCGCGAGGCCGGCATCTATCGGAGCTACAAGATCAATGGAGTTCCTTCCACCTCGATCCTTGCTGTCCCGGCGCTGACGACGATGCTTCATACGGCAGTCGTCTCACTGATCATCATCGTGACAGCGCCCCTGCTCTTCGATTCTGGCTTACCCAACAACTGGGTCAATTTCACAGTAGTGTTTGTTGCCGTAGCGTTCGCGTCAGCGGGCCTTGGGGTGCTGATCGGAGTGGCTTCGCCAAACTCACGCTCGACAATGTTCCTATCGCAAATAGTGTTCATTCCATCGATACTGCTCGCCGGTCTCATGCTTCCCTTGAGCCAATTGCCGGAGGCATTTCTGTCGATCTCCAAGATGCTGCCCGCGACCCACGGGATGAACGCCTTCAACGGCCTGGCGATGGGAATGGTTGCAGACTTTGAGCCGTGGGGTTCGGTGGCCGTGCTGCTGGCCGGGGGCCTCTTTTCTTTTGCGCTCGCCTCGTATCTCTTCAGCTGGGACAGTCAGAACTCAACCCGGCGAGGTCATCCTCTTCTGGCTATTCTGGCACTGGTGCCCTATTTCGCCGGGATCCTGCTGATCTAAAGACCAGCAGGAGTAGATCCGAATTCCGAAACTCTACCGAGACGCAAGACATGAGGAGCAGGTCAGATGGGATCGGTTTCATTGGCATGGGAGTTTCCCTTGGGGTAGTTGTGGGGATTGGTCACCTGTACAGGTCAAAGCTCAACCATTTAGCCAATGCGGATTCGGTCAAATGTCCATGGGAGGAAGCGTCATCCCACACTAGACTTTCAGCATTCAAACTGCTTGAGCGGCAAGACCGTGAGGACAGCATGAAATCATGGGCCATCGATACGCACGACCTAACCAAGAGCTATGGCGAGGTTGACGCACTCAAATCACTGAATCTGAAGGTCGCCCGCAATTCGATCTTCGGTTTCCTAGGGCCTAACGGCGCCGGGAAGACCACCACGATCAAGCTCTTGCTGGGTCTGACGCGCCCAACCAGGGGTGGAGGGACGATGTTCGGCAGAGACATCGTCGAGGACAGCGTCGATATCCGTAAACGCATCGGTTACCTGGCGCAAAACCCCAGCTATTACAAGCACATGACGGCCCGCCAGACGCTTCGCTTTCGGGCCGGCTTCTTCTACCGGGGTCCGAAGTCGGAGGTCGAAGACCGCATCGAAGAAACCTTAAAGCTGGTTGGGCTGGCCGGAAAGGCTGATCGACCAATCAAGGGTTTCTCTGGAGGTGAACTGCAGCGGCTGGGAATCGCACAGGCGCAGGTCACATACCCGGACCTGCTCATATTAGACGAGCCGGCGGCCAATCTGGACCCGCGCGGGCGGAAGGATGTGCTCGAGGTCATGGCTCGGCTGCGAAAGTACACCACGGTATTCTATTCCACACATATCTTGGACGATGTGCAACAAGTCAGCGACACCATCGCCATTCTTAATCACGGTGAACTCGTGGCGCAGGCACCGCTGGAAGAGTTGCTCGTCGGAAGTTCGGGGTCGGTCTATTCCTTGGAGCTGAAGGGCGAAACCGAAAAAGCGCGAGTGCGAGTAGCTTCCCAGCCCTGGGTGTCCGGAATACAAGTGACCCATAAGAACGGCACTGAGCGGTGGCTAGTAAGCGTAACCGATGAAGCGGCAGCGCAGTCTGAGTTGCTGCGTCTCGTGCTAGCGGAACCGAGCACGAGCGTGATCGAGTTCGGTCTCAAGAAGTACCATCTTGAAGAGGTTTTTCTGAGCATGGTCGAAGGAGGCCAGGATGTCCAGCAATAGCACCCTGCAAACTCTTGATACTCCAGCATGGCGCAGCGGTTTTAGCAACATGCTGCGCAAGGAGATTGCAGCCTGGAAGAGCACTAGCAGATGGTGGGTTCAAAGCCTAGTTTGGCTTGTGATCTTGAACGGCATGCTGGCCCTACTGCTGTGGGTCATACCGGCTGCCGATCCAGGCAACGCGCCCCCGGCGCGCGAGGCCTTTGAGATCTTCATGGCTATATTTACGATTTCCGCCATCGGGGCGATGGTGCTTATGCAGGGCGCAATTGTCGGTGAAAAGAACTCGGGGACCGCGGCTTGGATCATGTCGAATCCAGTTTCCCGGAGCGCGTTCGTTCTCTCCAAGTTAGTGGCCAACGCCGCAGCGATCCTGATCATCATTGTCCTGCTGCAGGGGTCAATCGCGTACGTCCAATTTACACTACACGGTGAGTTCACACCACAATTGGGCTCATTTGCCGCCGCGATGGGCTTGCAAGGGCTTAGTCTGATGTTCTACGTGACATTGGCGCTGATGCTTGGAACGTTCTTTAGTTCACGGGGGCCGGTGATCGGTATCTCAATCGCGATCTTATTGGTGCAGGATTTGATGGGCTCGTTTTTAGCGAAACTCCTGCCCTGGCTCACAGGAGTTCTCCCCGACCGCCTGATCGGGATGAGCATGTCGGTGGGGAACGGCGAACCCTTGGCCTCGATCAATCCGCTGCTCTCCGCGGCCCTGCTCTCAATCCTGTTTGTGTCCGTCGCGGTATGGCGTTTTCAGCGGGAGGAGTTCTAAAGGACAATGAAGACATTCAACAGACTGGGCTACGCGCACTTCGCCCTTCCTGCGCTCCTGATTGCTTCGGACGGCGCATCCGAAGTGTAACTCCAGCGCCGACAGCCTCCCAATTCTCCGCTGCGTTCTCTCCAGGTGAATTGCAGAACTGGACCCATTCCCACGTCCCGGCGTTTCCTTCTAGCCGCCAGTGGCTCGATCACGATCTACCCTGCAGCAGCGCTGGCGGTGGCTGCAGCACTCACGCTGTGGAGCGGGATTCAGCGACGGATAGCTGCCTAGGGAGTGTACAGGTGTCCAATCCCGAGATCCCCTAGCTGACCGATGTGGCAACACGCCTCTTGCTTGATATTTACGGTAGAGGAGCGCCTGTATTAATAATGGAATCACCCACACGGGTCGTAATTGCAGACGGTCGGGCAAGAGTGCGGTTCGGGCTTCGAACATTGTTAGATCAAGCGAGCGATGTCAAAGTAGTCGGAGAGGTAGAAGAGGCCGGGGATCTCATCGAAAAGATACAGACCTGCTGCGCAGACCTGGTCCTACTGGACTGGGGCTTACCTGGACTTGAGAATGCAGCGCTTATAGAAGCTCTTCGCGGATCATGCCCAGAGGTCGGGCTGATAGTTCTCAGTGGGCATCCGGAGGACAGGCAAGCCGCACTGCAAGCCGGCGCGGACGCATTTGTAAACAAGACCGAGAGCCCAGTCTATCTGCTCTCAGTAATTGACCAATGCTGTCAACGGAAAACCTACAAGATAGATAAAGGGGAAAACTGAAGGGGAAACAGATATGTTTATTCCACTCTACCAGCTGGCGAAAATTCGGTACGAAGATAGGCTGGATCAGCGTCGCGCCGCCGCGGAAGCCAAGAGGCAGACTCAGGAACGCAGCTTTGAAAGAATCCAAAGCCTCGCTATGGCCATTGGAATGGCGCTGCTGCCGCTTGGAGAGTCAATTCGCCGCCCAGTCTCCGAACCGCGCAGCCTCGACATCTCAACCCAGTAGCCTGAAAATCATCGCGGTTTGTCACTAGCCCGCATTTCGATGTTCGTGATAAAAGGCTTTCATCTCTAATTGCGGCTTGAGAGAGGGAACTATGAACGCGATTGAAGTTTCCAGTGTAGCCAAATCCTTCGGTGATACGAAGGCAGTGGACGATGTTTCGTTTGAGGTTGCCCGCGGAGAGATCTTCGGTCTATTGGGTCCGAACGGTGCTGGAAAAACGACAACCATCCGACTCATCCTGGATATCTTCAAGCCCGACCGAGGCTCAATCTTGGTGCTGGGTGGGGAGATGAGTGAAGAGACAAAGGATCGCGTTGGCTACATGCCGGAGGAACGCGGGCTCTACCAGGATGTGCAGCTGGAGCGCTGCTTAATTTACCTGGCTCGACTGAAGGGCGTCTCTGCTGCGGAAGCCAAAGCCCGACTGAAGGATCAATTGGATCGGTTTGGCCTGACCCAACATAGACAGAAAAAGGTCAAGGAGTTGAGCAAGGGCATGCAGCAGAAGGCGCAAATCATCGCCACTATTTTGCACCGACCAGATCTGATCATCATCGATGAGCCCTTCACATCGCTGGACCCCATCAATACTCAGATGGTCAAGGACCTGATCTGGGATCTACAGCGTGACGGTGCCACAATTCTGATGTCAACGCATCAGATGCATCAGGTCGAGGAGATGTGCGATCGAATCCTGCTAATCAATCAAGGCAGGAACCTGCTTTATGGTCCGCTGGATGAGATCAGGCGTCAATATGCGGGAGAGGAAGTTCTCGTCCGGACCGTAGAGGACCTGCCTGTCTTGAAGGGTGTGGAGTCATCGGTAACGGTCAACGGGTCGGCAAGGCTCACGCTCGGGCCCGGCGAGTCCCCACAATCCGTTCTGCGGCGCTTGATGGAATACGATCTCACGCTGGAGAAGTTCGAGATCGCCATGCCATCCCTGGCTGAGATCTTTATCCGTGCGGTCAAAGAAGGTGAGAACGGCTAGATGAACAAAGTAAGGCTCGTCGCCTTTGAGGAGATTCGACGAGCAGTATTTAAGAAGAGCTTTATCTTTGTTCTTCTGAGTATGCCGCTTTTCATCGCGATGTTGGTCGTTCCAGGCATCATCATGGAGTCGCTCAGCAGGAACGATCTTCCCATCGGATACGTCGATCTCTCTGGGGTTTTGGAAGCGCCGCGCCCACTTCCGATCGAAGAATCGGATCGCCAGATCGAAATTCTGGCTTTCCCGAGCCGGGGTGAGGCCAGCGCGGCCCTCGAAGGCGGAGGGATACAGGCATTCTATGTGCTCCAGGCCGACTACGCCGAAAACCGAGGCGCGGAGCTCGTATATCGCGAGCAGCCTTCCTCGGAGGCAACCCGCAGGTTCTACGATTTCCTTCAACTGAACCTACTCGATCACCTGCCCGAGGAAGTCGCCTGGAGGGCGGCGGACCGTATCCGAATGACGATTCGCAATCCCGATGGAACCCGGCTCTTTCCCGCAAGTGCACCGCCCCTGGGATCGGTCCTGCCCATAGTATTGGGGTTGGCTGTGGGCGGGCTGGTGCTCACGGCAGCCGGATCGCTCATGTCCGGCCTCGTGGATGAAAAGAGTAATCGCACAATCGAAGTTCTGGCCACTTCGATCTCTTCCTCCCGGATGATCACCGGCAAGCTGCTTGGCATTGTCACAGTGGGCCTGATTCAATTGGCGTTCTGGATCTTGACTGGCATTGCTGCGATCTGGCTGGCTGGCGGTGTCTTTGGCGTGGAATGGTTCAAGGACCCCGTTATCGATTGGACCAGCCTGCTTGCGGTTTTGGCGGTAGCACTGCCGAGCTTTGTTTTCGCCTCCGCGGTGATGTTCGCTTTGGGAGCGACGGTGGTAGATGCGCAGGAGGGACAGGCCATCGGCCCAATGCTCTTTATGGTATTGATGATTCCAATTTACGCGCTGCTGGCAATTGCCAACGACCCACACGGCGGACTGGCGATCTCTCTCTCGCTCCTTCCTCTGACCTCCATACTCACTATTGGCATAAGGAGCATGCTTACGGTGGTCCCAACCTGGCAGATTCTGGCGAGTATGTTTATCCAAATCGCATGCGCGCTCGCGGCCATATGGCTGGCGGGTAAGGCGTATCGACTTGGGATGCTGCGCTACGGTCAGCGCCTCAGATTGGGTGAAATCCTTGGTCGCCGAGGAGCCAAGGCTCGATCATGAAGATGCTGCTAGTGCTCAAGTACGAACTGATTACATTGCTTAGAAAGCCCGGCTACCTTATTCTGGCATTCGGCTTCCCAATTGTGGGCTTGCTAGTCCTGGCGGGAATCAATCTGGCCCAATCAGGACCACAAGCCGAGGATTCGGCCGCTAACGAGCCGCAGGAGCTAGAGGTCGAGGGATTCGTTGACAGAGCAGGGTTGATCGGGGAATTACCCGCTGAAATTCCAGAGGGCATGCTTTTTGAATTTGCAACTGAAGAGCAGGCCCGGGAAGCACTGTCCGAAGAGCGCATTGCTGCCTACTATGTTGTGCCATCGGATTTCCTGGACTCCGGCGAGCTGATCTACGTCCACCCCTCGCTTAATCCACTTGCTACCGATCGCCAGGATTGGATCATGCGCCGCGCGCTTCTTTTCAACCTGGTTGGCGCTGACGCTGCGCTGGCAGATCGGATATCGGATCCAGTGGCGCTTGAAGAAATCGATCTCTCAGCGCTGGAGGCCGGGCTAGACGGTGATTGTGCCCGACCGGGAATGGATTGCGACGCCAATCCATGGATCGGTCGCATGCCGATATTGGTGATGGTTTTTTTCTTCATTGCACTGACCAATGGATCGGCGCTATTGATTCGCAGCGTCAGCGGAGAAAAGCAGAATCGGCTGATCGAGATTCTGGCCTCATCGATCGACCCGCTCCAGTTGATGATTGGGAAGATTCTAGGACTGGGAATCGGGACTTTGCTGGGATTCGCGGCATGGGTTGTGGCCTCTGCTGCTGCGCTTAGGATGAGCCAGACCAATCTTCCAGTCGAATTCGAAATCCCGGGGTTGCTGTTGCCATGGGCGATCGTGTTCTTCCTGCTTGGTTTCACTCTCTACGCCAGCTTGATGGCGGGGATCGGCGCACTCGTGCCTAACGTCAAAGAGACGACCAAGGCTTCGTGGATTGTGATGGGGCCCATGCTTGCAGGCTACATGATCGGGCTCTTTGCTATGGAGCGGCCGAACGGTGCGCTGATGACTGCGCTCAGCCTATTCCCAATGACGTCGCCGCTCAATATGGTTCAGCGCCTGACCACCGGCCAGGTGCCCGGATGGCAGCCGGCGCTGGCAGCGGCATTGCTCGGGGTCGCAGTGTTCCTGGCCATGAAAATGGCGGCCAGACTCTTTCGGGCGCACCATTTATTATCGGGACAACCCTTTTCCCCAAAGATCTTGATCGGTGCCTTGAGGGATTAGGGCTTCCAGCCCCCAGCCAGCACTCGAACGTTCTCGACTGTCATAACGACTT
>JBGMQN010000083.1:0-9610 GCA_048054495.1 Anaerolineales bacterium | reverse complement strand
GACGAAGCAATCCCCAACACCCAGGAGGAGATTGCTTCGCTACGCTCGCAATGACTTTGAGCGAGTGAGGTGCCGGGCAATCGCCGAGCGGCCTAGCTCGCCAGGTGCTGGATCGTCACCGGCTCAACCGCCTCGCCCAAATCAAAGCCAAAGATCCTGGAGTAGAAGTAGAGTTCTGCTTCCAGGGCGCGCTTGATGTTTGCCGAATCGCGAAAACCGTGCGCCTCTTCCTCGAATCTCAGATAAGCGTAGGGCAGACCTTTTTCTTCCAACGCCTCAACCATTAATTCTGCTTGGGATGGAGGCACGACCTTGTCCTTCCCGCCTTGTAAGAGGATCAATGGCGACGAGATCCGGTTGACGTAATGGATCGGAGATCGCTCACGGTAGAGCTCAATCTGCTCGGGATAAGGGCCGATCATGCTGTCCAGGTAGCGAGCTTCGAATTTGTGGGTGTCACGCGCGAGCGCTTCGGCATCGGCCACGCCATAATAGCTCGCTCCGGCAGAGAACACATCGTGGAACACTAGAGCGGACAGCGTCGTGTATCCGCCTGCACTCCCGCCACGAATGATCAGTCGCTCTCCGTCCGCGTCTCCCCGCTCGATCAGGTAGCGCGCAGCGTGGATGCAGTCCTCGACATCCGCCACGCCCCATTCGCCGTTGAGCAGCTGGCGGTAAGCCCTGCCGTAGCCCGTGCTGCCGCGGTAGTTGACATCCACAACCGCGAATCCGCGCGATGTCCAATACTGGAGTCCAGGAGCGAATTCTGAGAAGGTGCTGCCGGTCGGCCCGCCGTGGCTCACGACGACCAGCGGTGGGAGCTCACCTTCGGGCGCAGAGTATTTCCTATTCTTGGGTGCATAGTAGAACGCGTGCGCCTCATGGCCTCCCGCGGTAGGGAACTTGATAGGGATGGCATGCGAGACGTCCTCTGCGTGCAGGAGATCGTCGGGTGCGGAGCTCAGCGGTTCGGGTTCACCTCCGTCGACGGCCAGGGCGTAGACACGGCCGGGAAGGTCGGGGCTGCCTCCGACGAACACCAGCCGGTTTGAGACCGGTTCAAAATACAGGCCGCGCGGCCTGAAGGTCGTAAGCTCGAGATCCAGCTGCGTGAGCATTTGGTCGTGGATCAGTGCTAGGTAGTCCAAGCCGTTTTGACTATAGATGCAGGCGATACGCCCATCCGTCAGAAATGCGTATTGCGAGAGACCAAAGATCCACATGGGTGATCCAAACTCGGCCTCCATGGGCGCTAACGCCTGAGCTTCTTCCCCTTGCCATCGGTACAGGTTCCACCAGCCGCTCCGGTCGCTCACGAAGTGCAGCGTACCATCGGGGCTCCAATCGGGTTGAAATATCGATTCGTCTGGTCCGCCGACGATCTTCCGCGCCTGCTCCAAGGCTCCCTCCGGTCCGATCCCGGCCACCCAGAGCTCGGTTCCGTCCCATGGCATATTGGGTTGGTCCCACTCCAGCCAGGCCAAGCTCTTCCCGTCGGGGCTGAGGCGAGGGTAGGCATAGAAGTCACGACCGGAGGCGATGACGTTCGGCGCTTGATCACCCTTCGGTGAGAGGGCAACGAGTTCATTCTCGACACTGCCCTCGGGTTCGTGGCGTTCCCTGACGCAGTAGATCTGATCCCGGTCGGGGGAAAGGCGGCCGTCCGCGTACCGCAGTCCTGCCGGTATCTCGGGCTCAGGAGAAATGGCAACCGGGTCAGCGCCCGGTTCGATCCGGTAGAGTCGTTGGTCCTCGAAATTTGAAGCGTAGAGCGTTTTTCCATCCGCAAAGAAAGCGCCGCCGCCATACTCGTGCACCCGCGTGCGGCAGTTGAAGTCGGATGGAGTGGCCTGCTCCACTTCGCCGTTCTGGAGCCGACGCATGATGGCCACACGGCCCGCTTCTCGCGGCCTGGACTCAGACCAGTACACGATGCCCTCCGACACAATGATCTGGCCCGGAGCATTGAATCCCTCCGCCACGTCTGCGGCCGATAAGGTTGAAGTCCAGCTTCCGTAGGGTTTAACTTCTTTTCCAGTCACACTCGCTCCTTCCATTCACTTTGGAACTAAAAATGCCCGAGATCGAACTCCCTCGCGTGATTCTTCGATTCATGGTGCTTGCGCATAGCCAAATCGAGCACACGATCGAATCATGGTGCGCCGCCAAACCGGAGTCTAGAGCCCTTGAGTCATGTTGAACCGCCGAGGTCAATTGTCGTATAAAACTCGTGAAATTGAGAGATCAACATTGTATCGTTGCGAACAGACCCCGGCACTCACGTCTGTTAGGCTTCGCACGATCCAGGCTGACAACGGAGAAATAGATGTCAAGGAAAGTACCTGCGAAACAGCATGGGAATGACGAGACAAATAGCTCAGAGAACAATAAGCGTTTCGGCTTCGCCTACCCAGTTGAGCGCGAGCCGGACGACACGCTTGGGATGTATCTAAAAGAAGTGGGGAGTGTTCCCCTGCTGACGGCCGAGCAGGAACTGGCGCTGGCAAAGCGTATCGAGCGCGGCCTCAAGGCGCGAGAGGAGCTGGCGAAAGGCGGCCGTGGGCCCAAGCAGGTGGCGGATCTCAGGGCCTTGATTGAGGACGGGTGGGCGGCTCGAGAGCATCTCCTGACCGCTAACTCACGGCTGGTCATCAGCGTGGCAAAGAAATATCTAGGCCGTGGCGTCCCATTTGCCGATCTCATTCAAGAGGGCAACATCGGTCTGATTCGGGCCACCAAGAAATTCGAATACCGGCGCGGTCTCAAATTCTCGACCTACGCTACTTGGTGGATTCGGCAGGCCGTCACACGCGCCATTGCAGATCAGGGTCGCACTATCCGGCTCCCGGTCCACATGGGGGATCAGATCAATCGGCTGCTGCGAGCTACACACAGTCTCACCCAGGAGTTAGGGCGTAGGCCCACCGATGCGGAGCTGGCAGAGGCTCTCGAAGTGGGGCGGGAGAAGATCGAGCAGATGAAGCAAGTGGCCCAGCTACCACTTTCCCTCGAGACCCCCACAAACAAGGAAGAGGATTCGGTTCTGGGCGATTTCATCGAAGACCAAGAGGCTGAAGCACCGGCCGAAGCAGTCAGCGAGGCGTTGATGTTTCAGGGCTTGAGAGACGCTCTCGATGGCCTACCGCCGCGAGAGAGCGTGGTGCTTCAACTGCGGTACGGCCTGGTGGATGGTAAGGCCTATACCCTCGCGGAAGTTGGGCAGAAGCTTGGCGTCACGCGCGAGCGGGCGCGCCAGATTGAGGCGCAAGCCATTCACCGACTCCAGAATCCAGAGATCCGGCAAAAGCTCGCAGACTTCGTCAAAGAATAGATCCCTGATTCACGGGCAGGCGTTCCGCAGGTGCTGATCAAAGGTTTCTGCGAACTGATGTCGACCCGAGCCGTCACAGGCCGCACGAAAATAGAGGTAGCTTGTTTCGGTTGGCGAGCCGACCGCCTCAAGCGAGGCCAGCCCCGGGGCTGCGATTGGAGCAGGGGGCAGGCCGTTTGACCGATAGGTGTTGTACGGGGAATCCACCTCGAGGTCCAACAGGTCGAGCGCGGATTTCCACCAATCACCGTTCGGCTGCCGGCCGATGGCATATTGAACGGTAGGGTCCGCCTCAAGCGGAAGGCCGCTTCGCAGTCTCTTCAGGAACACGGCCGCGATCAGCGGTCGCTCTTCAGGCACGATCGCTTCACGCTCGACAATCGAGGCCAACGTCACGGCCTGCGGCAGCGTCAACCCCTGAAGTTCAAAGCGCTGACGCAGCGCTGGATCGACTCGCCGCAGAAAATTGTCCAATGCCGCCTCGATTAACGTTTGGGGCGATCCGTTAGGTTCCAGCCGATAAGTGTCCGGGAACAAGAAGCCCTCAAGCGTATCCGTGACCGCGGCAAGCTCATGATCAATTGGGGCGCGGGCGGCCGCCAGAAATTCCTGACCGCTGTAGCCCAGGTTGGCCCGCTCAATCGCTTCCGCGATTTGCTCCAACCTCCAGCCCTCCACAATGGTCAGCACGACTTCAGGCGGCCGGGCCGTTTGAAGGGTCGAGGCCAACTCTCTAATCGTCATGGCGCCCGTAACTTCGTAAGACCCGGCCTGGATTCCGACGTCCAGGCCCCGGTAGCGCATGTAGTTGCGCAGCAGCGATCCGCGGTCGAGCACTCCCGCTCCTGCCAGCTGGTCGATGACCGATTGGGCACCTGCGCCGCTCTCTACAACAAGGTCCAACCTCGTCTCAGGATCGCCGGCTGGTGAGTCTATGGCGGAGGCCTGAGTGAGCAGATACGCCGCGAGCGTCACGCGCTCCGTCGTGCTCAAGTCGCTTGCTGGCGGACCTAGCTCCCCGAGGACCGCGGATATTGCGAGCAGAGAGGCCCCTGCGAATGCCAGGAACCCGCAGAGCAGCGCTATAAGTAACAGGGTCCAGATTGGACTGCGCTTCTTCTGTGCTTCAGCCATTGGATTGACTCAGCCCTCGATTCCCGGTGAACTTCCCGGTGAAGTCACGGCGAGCCGGCCAGTGTATCGAGGTAATCCTGGAGAATGTATGCCGCCGCGCGCGCGTCGATCATGTCGTCTTTGGTTCCAGCCCTCTGGGTCGATCCGCTCTCGTCCCAAGTATCGATGGCCACGTCGGTCGCATTTCTCAACTCCTCGACCAGCCGCAAGGATCGCCTGGCCTGGTGGCCGACCTCACCCTCGTCGTCCAGGGGCAGCCCAACCAGGATTAAGTCTGCGCCGTGCACCGCAGCTATATTGGCAATGGCCGCCGCATTTTGCGGCCTGGAAACGTGCATAATCACCTGAAGTGGGCGGGCGATCGTCCCCGTCGGATCGCTGATTGCCAGGCCGATTCGAACCTCTCCGGGATCGACCGCCAGGATCAGGCGCTCTCCCATGCCCACTTGACATCGATGCGCATCCCCAGCCAGGGTACCCAGGGCATCCAGCTGGGAGAAGTACGGATCCGCGGAGCCTGGTCGAGCTCTAGAAGATCTTCCAATCGAGCTGCGGCCTGCACTTTTGGATCTCCGAGAACGGAACGACGCAACAGATCTCGGTCGATCGTCTTGGCAACCGAACCCTCTACAGCGAACCTGACCTCCATCGCCGGCCAATCCGCAGACGCGTCTATTCCCTCGAGAGAAAGGCTGCCGGGGATGAGCAGGCGATTTGCAGGAAGCGCCGCGAGAATCTCCTGTTCGGCGGCCTCCAGGACCAGTGGAACCGGGTAGCCTAAACCTTCGATATTCAGGGTCAGCGATAATCCCAACGATTCGGCGGCTTCGCCCAGCCCGATGTCATAGCGTTCATCCACCACTTCCGTGATGCGAAGGCTGCCAGGGACCATCTCAAACCCGCGGTCGAGCTGCTCCAGCAGCGTGCTTTCCGCGTTCTCAATCAGCTCCGATTCCAATTCCTGTCGCAGGTTTTCCATATCTTTCATACTTACGGCGGCTGTCACTTGATCTCGTCCACCGCGTGTGGGTTCAGGGTTGCTGGCGGTGATCAGAAATCCAAGGGGTCCCTCGACGGAATCGATCGCCTCCGTGGCCACGTTTCCGGACCTTCCCGGTTCAGCGGCCTCGATGGGAACTGTGGAAGACGATCCTTCGCCGGCTTCCAGCAGAACTTCACTCGAAGTAAGAAATCGAATCTCGCCCGCGCGCAGTCCCGTTCCGGCTGGCACTGAGATCTCTTCGCCGGTGCGGTTGGTGATTGCGACTTCACCGGAGGCGGCCGCTTGAGGCAGCCGTACCCGGCCAGTCGTATCCATTCGCTTGGCCCCAGAAACCTCAGCGGAAACCATTTGACCCGGAACTCTGCTTGAGGCTGGGGAAGGCAGCGGGTCGATCCAAATCGACAGGCTTTCCTCTATCGGGATACCTACCGGGTCCATTACGATTTCCGCGCTGGGCAGAATGGAGATGGCGATGGCGATCACCGCTGCTACGGAAATACCTACAGCGACCAACCGACCCCTTTCACCCAGCTGCAGGGAGCTGTCCTTATCGCGTGCTTCCCGCAGTTCGGCAAGGGAGCGCCGCTCCGGCCTGGGAATCGACCGATCCCGGGGCTCTGTCCAGGTTCCCGGCGGCAGCTTTTCAAGCGAATCGAACACCGGGATATTGAGCTGTTTGGCGTGCGTGATGATCTCTGGGTCGAAGGTCACCAGCCCGAGTTCGAGACCGAGCCGGTCGGCGTGCCTCTGTAGCACCGCCAGGTCAAGCTGGCGACCCAGGGGCCTACCGCGGCGCGGCCAAACCAGAACGACTTTAGGAGCCCGAGCCCAAGAGATCTTGTCGCGAGCCGAGGCATGGTCGTCCTCCGGTTCCAGGTCAATGATGTGGACTTTCACGCGAGGTTATGGGGCCTCAGTTAGGTGCGCCTCCACCCATGCTGGTACTCGAGCGAGCGCTTCCGGCAGTTTGCTGGCATCCTTTCCCCCCGCCTGTGCGAGCGTCGGTTTGCCGCCGCCGCCGCCACCCACCACCTCCGCCACGCTCTTGACCAATTCCGCGGCATGCAGACCGCGCTCCACCAGGTCCTCCGTGACCCCGGCCACAATGATGGGACGATCGTTCTGGGTGGAAGCCAACACCGCCACTCCGCTCGGGTTGTCGGCGCGGAAGCGGTCAATCAGCAGGCGCAGCGAGTCGGCATTCAGATCATCCAGTAAGTTGGCTAAAACCGGAATGCCGTCGACATTCTCGGGCGTCATACGATCCAATTGCTCCAGAGCCAGCGCCTGGCGCAGCCTGGCCTGTCGCGCCTCTAGCCGGTCTTGCTCCTCGAGCACCTTCACCACGCGCGTGTGAGCGTCGCTCGCGCCCACACCAAGCTCGTCTGCGATCGCATCCAGGGTGGATAGCCTGCCCTGGATCAATTCCAATGCCCCTCGGCCGGTGACTGCCTCAATGCGACGTATTCCGGAGGCCACGCTGCCCTCGCTGGTGATCAGGAAGGTCCCGATCATGGATGTATTTTCGACGTGGGTGCCACCACACAGCTCATAGGAGAAGCAGGCCGGCTCGCCAATGCAGATCGTGCGGACGACATCCCCGTAGGTCTCACCAAAGAGGGCCATCGCCCCGGCTTGAATGGCTTCCTCACGGCCCTGATGACGGATCAGCAGTGAATAATTGGAAAGGATGTCTTCATTGACTTTACGCTGAATGCGATTGATCTCGTCCTGGGTCAGTGCCTCGGGGTGCGTGAAGTCAAAGCGCAGTCGGTCGGGTGCCACCAAGGACCCGGCCTGGCGCGCGTGAGGTCCGAGCACCTCCTTGAGAGCGGCATGAAGCAGATGCGTGGCGGTATGGTTGCGCATAATGTCCATGCGCCGCCCTCGATCCACGCTCGCCGTAGCGGTGTCGCCCACTCGGGGGGTCCCGCTGGCCACCTTCCCGACGTGGATCACGAGCCCTTCAATAGGTCGTCGGGTGTCCTCGACCTCGATCCGCCATCGCGAATCGCCGGAGGCGAGGATGGTGCCGAAGTCGGAAACCTGT
This sequence comes from Anaerolineales bacterium, assembly GCA_048054495.1. Classification (GTDB taxonomy): domain Bacteria; phylum Chloroflexota; class Anaerolineae; order Anaerolineales; family E44-bin32; genus JADFRG01. Next base: position 2,089 of record JBGMQN010000083.1, on the reverse strand, counting down.
CCGCCTGCTTCCACATAGAAGGGGGTTTCAGCCAGCACGACGGAAACCGCTTCTCCCTCATTGGCGGTATCGACCGGTTCACCATCCCGCAGCAACGCGAGCACCGGAGTCTCGAGTTCGAATGCCGCATAGGGATCGTAGTGCACCTGCTTGCCGCCTTCAGTCAGGGTTTCGAGGATCGCTCGGTATCGATCGCCGGTCTCCCCATCTTCCGCGGCTTGGAAGCTCTCGCCGGTAGAAATGACGCGATGGCGATCCATGGCATCGAAGAATCCTTGCTCCTCGACCTCCGTGCCGCTTTCACGCGCGATGTCGCGTGTGATTTCCAGGGGCAGCCCGTAGGTCGCGTACAGGTCAAAGGCCACCTCACCAGGCAGGACTTCCCCTTGCAGCTGCTCCAGCCGCTCGTTCAGTAGGGATATCCCCCCTTCCACGGTCCGGGCAAAACGCTGCTCCTCGTCTGTGATCAAGCGCTCGATAGCATTCTGGTTTTGTCTTAGCTCCGGATAGGCGTCACCATAGTGGCCGATCACGGCTCGAGCGACCTCTGCCAGAAAGGGACCCTCGAATCCGAGCTTGCTGCCGAAAAGGCTGGCCCGGCGGATGATCATGCGCGTGACGTAGTTGCGCCCCAGATTGCCCGGCACCACGCCATCCCCTATCAAGAAGGCGGCCGCACGCGAGTGGTCCGCGATGACCCGATAGGGGGTCCAGTATTGCTCCACTTCCGCCTCCCCGTGGCCGGCAAGCCGCTGCGTTGCCTCGATGATGGGTGTAAAGAGATCCGTCTTGTAGTTTGATCGAGTTCCCTGCAGCACGGAAACGATGCGTTCGAAGCCCAGGCCCGTGTCCACATGCTTTTTCGGCAGGGGGTCCAGCCGGGTGGGTCCGATTCGGTTGTATTGAATGAATACAAGGTTCCAGAGTTCGAGGAAGCGAGTGCAATCCCCGTTGACCTTGCACACATGTCCCTCGACGTCCTGCATATTGCAGGTTTCAGGGCCCAGGTCCATGTGAATCTCGCTATCGGGACCGCTGGGTCCGGTATCGGCCATCTCCCAGAAGTTTTCCTCACGGCCAAAGAAGACGATATGCGACGAATCAAAGCCAGGCTGCTTGGCCCAGATATCGGCCGACTCATCGTCGCGCGGTATCTCGCCGAATTCGTCTTCGAAGCAAGTTGTCCATAGTTGATCTTTGGGGAGCCCCCAGGCGTCGGTGAAAAGCTGCCAGGCCCATGAAATGGCCTCTTCCTTGTAGTAGTCGCCGAAGGACCAATTGCCGAGCATTTCGAAGAATGTGTGGTGGCTGTCGTCTCGCCCGACATCGTCCAGATCGTTGTGTTTCCCGGCCACCCGCATGCATTTCTGCGAGTCGGTCGCGCGAACGTACGGCCGGCTGCCCGTGCCTAGAAAGACGTCCTTGAACTGAACCATTCCGGCGTTGGTGAAAAGCAGGGTGTCGTCGCCCCCCGGCACCAGCGAAGCGGAGGGCACGATCGTGTGCTTCTGAGCCGCAAAGAAATCCAAAAAGGACTGCCGAATCTCCGCGCTGGTCATTCCCTTGGGTGGTTTCATTAGACCGACGGCGATTATACGTCAGGGCCCGCCTTCTGGCCCTGTGGGATAGCAGAACACTCATGGCCATATCGCTCGCCCCGATGACGAGGCCATTCGAGACCTGGCGAACTTATGTTAAGAGCCGAAGGGTAAATCCCGCATGAAAGGCACCTGTAAGGTCCTCGGCAAGGCGCCTGTAAGGTGCCCAAGGGGGTTCGGCCCTACAATGTTGAAAGGACCTGATCCGACTGTAAGACCTAAGGGGAAGAGGTCTTTATTATGCTTAAGCCAGTCATACTCATAGTGGATGACGAGCGGCCCTACGTCGATCTCCTGGGCGAGCTGCTAGAGAAGTATGGGCTCGAGGCTCATACGGCGTACGACGCGGGCGACGCGCTCTTTCGGATGCGCGCCGCGAAGCCGGATCTCATCCTGATGGACCTGAAGATGCCGCAGATGGACGGTCTGTCGCTGATCGATCGGCTGCGCTCCGAACGCAAGTGGCGAAAGATCCCGATTGTGGTCGTCAG